>CALLQM010000210.1 GCA_938014855.1 uncultured Clostridia bacterium
GCAAGCGGGCATTTCTGTTTTTCTGCCTTCTTAAAACGGGATGGCAGAATTCCCCGATTAAAAGATGGGAAAAACGGGCATGTTTCCTAAGGATGATGCTTGACAAGCCAGCTAAAACCGACTATAATATTCTTCGTGACATTTGCAAGGGGACATTGTGCCCGTTTGCCAATGAAAAACCTCTTTGAGCGAGGCCGAATGGAGGAATCCGCATGATCGTAGATCTTTCCAGCCTGTTTGACAGCGAGGGCGAATCCATCAAGATCGCCTGCGAGCTCGATTTGAGCCATGTTGTGCGTTGGGGAAGAAAACTGTTCAGCCAACCGGTGAAGATCACTGGGAGCGCGGAAAACCGTGCCGGAATCGTCAGAATGAGTTACGCGGCAGATTTCATCCTCGATGCGGTGTGTGATCGGTGTCTTACGTCACTAACCCGTCCGTGGCAAATGAAATTTTCACATATTATGGTTTTATCCCTAAACCGTGAGGACAACGATGAGTTTATAGTAATACCGGATGGCCGGCTCGATTTGGCAGAGCTTGCAACATCTGATATTCTCCTCGAACTCCCCACATTAATAGTATGTGACGAAGGCTGTAAAGGGTTGTGTCCAATCTGTGGCAAAAACCTAAACACAGGCGACTGTGGGTGTGATCGCAAAGTGCGCGATCCGCGGCTGAGTAAGCTTCGGGAATTGTTGCAGGATTAATGGAAAAAAATGGTGCCTGTGCGCAGGCACAGGTGATCCTATCATTATAATGATTTGAAGGGGGTGCCACAAGATGGCAGTACCAAAGAGAAAGAATTCGAAAGCTCGCAAGAATAAAAGACGTTCCAATGTTTGGAAGCTGGCCGCCCCTGCATTTTCGAAATGCACACACTGCGGAGAGCTGAAGGCTCCTCATCAGGTTTGCGGAAACTGCGGTTACTACAAAGACAGAGAAGTAATCAAGGTTGAAGCCTAATCTATAGTAATTTTTAACGGAGGTGGAAGGTTTTCCGCCTTCGTTTTTTTATTTCTGTGATTTTTAAGAATTTTGGAGAAATGCCATGCCAGTTTTGATTCAGTCGGTGGAGCCGGGCTCCTGTGCGGCTCGCGCGGGCATCCTCGCGGGTGATGTTCTGCTTAAAATTGATGAAAACCCAATTAGCGATGTGCTGGACTATCGGTTTTATGTGACCAGTTGTGAAATCACTCTGCACCTGATGCGCGCGGGAGCGCCTTTTTCCGTATGTCTGGAAAAAGATGAATACGACGATATCGGGCTGGAATTTGAAACGTATTTGATGGATAAACAGCATTCCTGCAAAAACAAATGTGTCTTCTGCTTTGTGGATCAAATGCCCAAAGGAATGCGCGAATCCCTGTATTTTAAGGATGACGACAGCAGGATGTCGTTCCTTTTTGGAAATTATATTACGCTTACCAACTTGACGGAAGCGGATATCGACCGTATTATAAAGATGAGGATCTCTCCGGTGAATATTTCTGTGCATACCACAGACCCGGAGCTTCGTGTGAAAATGATGAAAAATCCTGCGGCGGCCGGCAGTCTGCGTTTTATCAAAAAGCTGTGTGACGCGGGAATCCGCGTCAATACTCAGCTGGTGCTGTGCCCCGGGTATAACGACGGGCCTGCGCTGGAACGTACGCTGCACGACCTTGGAGCGCTGTACCCCAACCTGCAGAGCATCGCATGTGTGCCGGTGGGGCTGACCCGCTTCCGCGAGAATCTGACACCGCTGACGCAATATGACACGGAACGTGCCGCCCAAACTATCGCCATCATTCACCGCTTTGCGGAAAAGATGTCCGAAAAATACGGCGAAAGAGTTGCCTATCCGTCCGATGAATTTTTCCTCAAAGCAAAACAGCCGGTGCCGCCGCCTAAATATTATGGCAGATTCGACCAGCTGGAGGACGGCGTGGGCGTGCTGGCGCTGTTGGAAAACGAATTCATGGATGCAATGGAGCTGGACGACGAAACGGGTGACTGCGCGGATTTAACCATGCTGACCGGCACAGCGGCTTATCCGCTGATCCATTCTTTATCGGAACGCATCAAGGAAAAAAAGCCGGGACTTAAAATTGAAGTCCATGCGATTGTGAACCAGTTTTTCGGGGAATCTATTAATGTTGCCGGCTTAGTGACCGGGCAGGATATTGTAAAGCAGATGAAGGGAAAACGGATTGGCAGTCAGATACTTGTGCCGTCGGTAATGCTGCGGCGCGAACAGGATAAATTTTTGGACGATATGACGGTGGAACAGGTGGAAACCGAACTCGGCGCACCTTTGAAACCGGTGGACAACGACGGCTGGCAGCTTTATGATGCCATGTCCGGCAGATGAGAAAATGGAGGAAACAGGATGTCCAAACCATTGATCGCGATAGTGGGTCGACCCAATGTGGGAAAATCGACCCTATTTAATAAACTGGTGGGCGCACGCGTGTCCATTGTAGAGGATACGCCCGGTATTACGCGCGACCGGATTTATTATGAGTGTGAATGGCGCAGCAAGACCGTGATGCTGGTGGATACAGGCGGCATTGAGCCGCATTCTACGGACACGATTTTGTCTCAGATGCGCCGCCAGGCACAGATTGCTATTGAGCGTGCAGAGGTTATCATCTTTGTGGTGGATCTGCAGACCGGCGTAACGGCTACCGACCAAGATGTTGCCGTAATGCTGCAAAAAAGCGGCAAGCCGATTGTGCTCTGCGTCAATAAATGTGACCGATTGGGCGAACCGACGCCGGAATTTTACGAATTTTATAACCTTGGACTGGGCGATCCGATCGGCGTATCCTCGGTTCATGGGCATGGAATCGGTGATTTACTGGACGCCTGCTATAAAC
>CALLQM010000211.1 GCA_938014855.1 uncultured Clostridia bacterium
GATGCTCACGGCTCAGGGCATTCCCCGTTCCTTTGCAGTCCTGATGACGGCTTACGCCCCGCAGTGGATAGAAACGGCCATTCAAGAAAAAGCCCTTCTGCGGGTCAATAGAGAAATGGCGGCAGCCGAATCTTACTGTGACTGCATCTCCACTTTCCAGTTCTGCTTTAGCTGTATAGAGGTAAGGGTCATCCACACCATCCCACAAATGTACCTTGGACAGTTCAAATTCCACTTTTGCATATCCTTCTGTAACCAAAGCATGTTTTGTCTCCTCCGCAACCGTTACAGTGACCACATCAGCACCACCCTCTGTATACACTTCTACAGTTACCGTTGCGCTTGCCGCTTCTTTCCCTTCCCCAGCCAGAGTGACCACAGGAGTTACTTTAATCCCATCTCCCCCATGATACTCCATAGCAAAATGACCCTCAGGCACTACGACGAGACGTACCATGCGGTACAGCCCTCCATAAAAAGTAAAATCGGCTTTTTGCGGATACACAGTTCCATTGTCCGAATTATCGACAGCGACCACCAATTCATTTTCCGCCGTTGTAAGTTTCTCTGTAATATCTACACGGAACCGTGAATATCCTCCTTTGTGATGAGCCAGTTTTTCTCCGTTTAAGTATACGTCCGCTGTCATGGCAGCACCGTCAAATTCCAGATAAGCCTTCTCCCCTGCTTCTAACTCCGGTTTTTCCAGAAGGCGGCGGTACCAGCAGGTTCCCCTGTGATAATCATTTCCTCCGTCCTGCCCGTCTAAAGCATTCCATGTATGCGGCAGTAAAACACCTGTCCCCTCTGCGGCTGCCGCTTCCTGAACATCCCCAGCATTTTTTACAAAAAACCAGTTATCTTTTAATTCCGTTATCTTTCTCATGTACTTGCTCCTCCTGTCCCTGTTTATTTAATTGTATTTTACCGCTTAACCTTTACTTATGTGTTTACTTTTTCTATAATATGTTTTTAAATTAATGAATTTTAAGACAGAATGAAAGAGACTGCCACACAATGTGAAAACCCGCAAGGGTGACAGCCTCATTATCAAACATAACTATATTCAAAAAACAAATACCTCTTGATAATAAATATCACAAACAACGCTATTTATTACCTAACGCCTGATTCATGCCCTGAATCATCAACTCAATCTGTGCTGCCATCTCTGCACCAGCAAAGCTTGCCAGAGATTTTAGGGGCATTCCATGCATCATTGCCTTCATCATTTCTGCACCCGTACCAAGGGTATCCTCAACATTTTCTGTTGGATCTGACTGCATGGCTCCCATCGCTCCCTGCATATTCTGCATCAAATCTCCGATGATCGGCGCGGTCACAGGATGCGCCATAAGCTCTCCGATCGTTGTCGCTCCACTGACGTACAGCGGAAGCTGCTTTTCGGTCTTGAAGGAAAGTTCCCCTCTCAAAGCAATCTCGTCACTTGCATGTCCTATCAACACCTCGTAAGTTCCTGAAGGTGCATACCAATCGCCAAGCCCTTCATGGTAGAAAGATAAATCCCTTGCAGTAAGTGCAAATTCTACAGTCTTTGTCTCACCCGGCTGCAACTCTACCTTAGCAAAGCCCTTTAGTTCCTTCACAGGACGCCCTGCTGTGCCGTTTTTATCGCTGACATAAAGCTGTACTACTTCCTTACCGACCATACTTCCTGTGTTTTTAACATCTACGGTTACTTTTACACAACCCTTATCATCCAGACTTTCTGCAGGCATATTCAGATTACTATACTCATATTCCGTATAAGAAAGTCCATGTCCGAATGCCCAGCGCACTGGCATTTTTCTGGCATCATAATAACGGTAGCCTACATAGATTCCCTCCGCATAATCCACATTTACTCCGTCACCGGGGAAATTCAGGTAACTTGGATTATCCTCCAGACGGAGTGGGAATGTCTCTGCCAGACGTCCCGAAGGATTTACTTCTCCATAAAGAAGTTTATCTGTTGCTTCTCCCACGCCCTGACCGCCAAGATACATTTCCAGAATAGCTGCTGTCTTATCTGCCCAAGGTACTTCAACCGGACTTCCATTGTGCAGCACAACAACCGTGTTAGGCTGTACTTTGATAACTTCCTCAATCAGTTTATTCTGGCATGCAGGAAGTTTCATATCCTTTCTGTCATAGCCTTCCGATTCAATCAGATCAGGCAGTCCTGCGAAAATAACTGCCACTTCAGCATCCTTTGCCGCCTGCACAGCCGCCGCCAGTTCTCCCGCGTTTTCTTCATCCTTATCAAAAGGGAATCCTTTCACATAAGATACTGGTCTGCCTTTTTCCTTTGCACTCTCCAATGCGGAAGTTACTTTACTGGAATTAATATGACTGGAACCGCCACCTTGATAACGGGGTTTTTCAGCATATTCGCCAATGTATACTACTTTTCTTCCTTCCTTCAACGGAAGTATTCCATTATTCTCCAAAAGAACTGCACACTCTGTCTCTATTTTTACCGCTTTTTCATGATCTGCATCCCTGTCAAACACAGCTTCCGGATGGCGGTTATCCGCATAAGAAAACAATACCTTTAAAATACGCTCTACTGCCTTATCAAGCAGCGCCTCATCCAGACTTCCATCTTTTACTGCCGCAATGATCTTGGCATCATTTACCCCATGGCTGCCCGGCATCTCCAGATCAAGTCCTGCAACAATCCCTGTCACACGGTCTGCCACCGCGCCCCAGTCTGTCATAACATAGCCTTCAAATCCCCACTCGTCCCGTAAAATCTCTGTCAAAAGATGTTTGTTTTCAGAGGCGTATTCTCCGTTAATCTTATTGTAACTGCACATAATCGTCTTAGGCTGCGCTTCCTTTACCGCTGTCTCAAATGCAGGTAAATAGATTTCCCGGAAAGTACGTTCCGACAAATTAGAAGAACAACTCATACGGTTATACTCTTGATTATTTGCGGCATAGTGTTTCATGCTCGTTCCCACGTCCCAGCTCTGTACACCTCTGATATAGGAAGCAGCCATTTTTCCTGCAAGATATGGATCCTCGGATAAATATTCAAAATTCCGTCCACAGAGAGGGCTTCTCTTAATGTTTACAGCCGGTCCCAACAATACACTTAAATTTTCTGCCTGACATTCTTCCCCAAGGGTCTTTCCCATTTCGTTCATCAATTCCGTATCAAAGCTGGAAGCCGTGGCACAGGCTGCCGGAAAACAAACCGCCACAATACTCTCGCCAATCCCAAGATGATCTGCCTCGCCGGGCTGCTTTCTTAATCCGTGAGGTCCATCTGATACCATAACCTCCGGGATACCAAGTCTCTCCACTTTCTTCAAACGCCAGAAATCCTCGCCGGAACACATCCCGGCTTTCTCCTCCAATGTCATTTCAGAAATAATTTTCTTAAGATCTCTTTCCATAATCTCCATCCCATCCTCTCTTTCATTATATCGATATTGCTATTCCATCTTTACTTTTATGAAAATTTTACCCTCATTTATCCTTCCTGTATTGTCTGATTTTAATATACTTTATCTGATTTTAATCTTCCAAAAAATTTTTATCCACATGAGTTCTTCGGTACCGTGCCGGTGTCTCTCCTGTTACCTTCTTAAATACTCTGGTAAAATAACTTTGAGGAGAAAGATTCATATATTCTGCAATAATGGCAATTGACCGGTTAGAATATTTCAGCAGATTACAGGAAACCTGTATTTTTTCCTGCATAATATAATCCGTCAAGGTCATTCCTGTTTGTTTTTTGAAAATCCCTGAAAGGTACGCCGGATGCACACCAATCTCTTTTGCAATTTCCTGTAATGACAATTTCTTAAAAATATGCTTCGCGACATATTCCCTGCTCTGCTCCACATAAATCGAATAAGTCTCTGATTTTGCTCCTTTCCCTAGCCGTCCAAACTCCACAAGCGCATATTCCATTACTTTCCGCATCTCCATCACATTCGTTGCTTTGGCAAGTTTTTGTAAAAGTACATCACTTAATATATATGCAGCACTTTCTTCTACCCCCGCTGCAATAGCATATCTGGTAAGTAAAGTGATTCCACTTACTATGCCGTATTCCAAATTCTTTTTCTGTGACTGGGCCATAACACCTGCATTATCCACCAAATCCTCAAAAGATTTACCTGTTCCAAACGAAAACCTCCCCTGCCCTCCTCCTATAATCCATTTCCACATCTGATCTTCTCTGGCAAATGGAAAATGTTTTTTGTCGCACTCCTCATTTTCCAATTCATATTCCACACGCCCAGCATGTAAACTTTCTTGAAATCGTCCCGCATCTATCCCATCATCAATTTTGACAATATTTTCATACTCATCTGACAAAAGTCCATGTACAAACATTATTATTTCTTCCAGTTTCCCGATTTTCATCAAGGGAATATCACATACACATCCTGCCTTCGCTCCATGCTGTTTACAATACAATAAATTATCATTCTCAGAATACTCCCCAGTGTTCACAGGTCCCCAAATAACATAATCTCCCAAATCATGAAACACATAATACCAATACCCGTCGTCATTCCACCCCTTGTATGTCTTCTGTTCCCTCCCATATTCCATCAACATTTGTAAAAGCTTTGGACTGTTAAATACCGGATCCTCATCCAAGAAACCGTCAAAAGGAACTGCAAGAAATTTTCCTTCTCTGCTTAAAATCCTTCCTGCCAGATGATACAGATGGTATACATTTTTTAATATGTAGACTGCTTTATCCATTCATTTTCTCCTTCATTATCCTAAATGCACATTTGTACTCTCATCTTTCAGTGCTTTAGATTAATAAAATGGTTAGGGTGTCATAACAATTGTTTTTTAAGCCGCTAGTGACAACACATTTTGTGATTTTCTCTTTTTTAAAATATATAAACAGGTTTTATCTTTAGCTAATTGAATAGCAGTCTTTTCAGCCACCATCTTTAGTACTCTTTTTACATTAATGGCTCCTATTTTAAAGGAAAACCATATTTTTGAGCGCACTAATCCCCTGACAGGCATAGTATCCACATGATATCTACGTCTTAATACAGATGGAAGGCCTTCAACACCATTTCTTTTCTTTTGGAGAACGATATATTCTTCAGCAGAAAGTTTTTTCATGTAGCTAGCTCTTTGTATGGTTTTTGCAGATATCAAGACAACAGCGGATTTTTTCTGTAGCTTCGCCCCACACTGTTCCCTTAAAGGGCAGTGCTCGCAGGTCTTTTTATTAAATGATGCTCGGTATAGTCCTGTTTTCTCATAATAGCTAGTTTTGTATGGCGTTTTTCCTGATGGACACTTTATTACTTCATGAGTTGATTCATCTAGTTCGAAATCACTTTGGACTATATTTGGTGTTTTCCCAATAAGAGCTGTTGTAATAAGCTCTATGTTGTTTTTAGCTGCAAGTTCCACATTTTCAAGACTGCCATATGCACCGTCTGTAATTAACGTAGTTGTATTATCCTGTTTTCCAAGCTTCTCTA
>CALLQM010000212.1 GCA_938014855.1 uncultured Clostridia bacterium
AATCTGGCATGAAATTCATGTAGCCAAAGGATGAGAGAGAAAGTGGATAACTTAAGGCTGACCATAAAATATTTAGTCAAGTCTTCCTCGGGAAGTACAATAATCAGCGCGGATTTTTCATTGCGAATTTCTCGGTATCAATGGTTGTTTCAATGCAGAGGATTTGCTCCATTTTCGAGTCAAGAAAGGCATTTAAATGGGACAACACGGTGGAGAGCACCGACACCATGGCCTGTCCCGCGGAGTCGAGATCGGCACCCGCAAACCAGCGGGCCTTGTGGGCGGGCGGTAGCTTTTCCATGAGGAGCTGGAACTGGCTTTTGCCCTTTACCTTGCTGGGGGCCAGCAAATCCTGCACCAGCTTGAACACGCTGATGATATGGCGGCAGTACACCTTATGCCCATCTTTTTCGGTGGGCGGCAGATATTCCGCAAATGGCTTAGTTTCCTCCGTAACCCTGTATCATTGAAATGGTCTACGGAGCGTGGATTGTTCTATATATCATATCCTTTTACAATAAGTAAGAGGAGGTAAATGATTATGGATAATTCAAAAATAACCATGACAACAGAACAAAAGTGGAAATTACCATTTTTGCTGATTGTTATTGGGCAGTCGATTTCACTAATTGGGAGTTCCGCTGTTCAGTTTGCATTAATTTGGTGGATTACCAGCGAAACAAATTCCGCATTGCTCTTGGGGTTATCTGGTATGGTAGCTTATGTTCCTGTAGTTTTATTCAGCCCAGCTGCCGGGGTTATAGCTGACCGGTATAATCGAAAGGTCATCTGTATTTGTGCTGACCTGTTTGTAGGACTGTCTGCCGCTGTATTTGCGTTTTTATTGTGGCTTTATGAGATGCCAATTTGGATTTCGTTGCTTGTACTTTTAATGCGAGCGATTGGGAATACTTTTCATTCCCCGTCTATTCGCTCAATTATTCCCCAAATGGTTCCTGCAGAGCAACTTGTACGGGCAAACAGCTGGAATCAGATGATGCAGTCTGGTTCCTATATACTTGGGCCTATTTTAGGTGCTGCCATGTATGCAGCCTTCCCCATAAATGCCATATTGCTTACTGATCTTATGGGAGCTATTGTGGCTTGTTGTTTATTAGGTGTAGTAAAAGTTCCGAAGCTGATAGCAAAAAACAAAGTAAAGCAAAGCTTTAAAGACGATTTCAAGGAAGGATTATCGGTGTACGCCGCAGATAGAAAACTGCTTGTTATCATTATAGCCGAAACTTTGTGTTTGATTTTCTATATGCCTTTGACAACTTTTTTTCCGCTAATGATCAGCAGCTATTTTAATGCGGGTGCATGGTATGCCAGTGCAGGGTCTTTGAGCTGTGCGCTGGGTATGATGGCAAGTGCCATACTACTTAGCAGCAGATTGAGAGTAAAGAACAAACTGAAAACGGCTTATGTTGGTCTTGGGGTTATGGGAATTGCCGTTCTGTTCTGTGGCTTACTGCCATCTTCGCTTATTGCTTGCTGGCTTTTCATTTTTGCCTGTGCTTTTATTGGCGGAGGTGGTAATATCCATACCATACCATTAACGGCTTATATGCACGAAACCATTTCGCGCGAAAAAATGGGCAGAGCATTTTCTTTGCTATCAGTAACTTCATCTGTGACAATGCCGATTGGACTTGCCATAGCAAGCCCGGTAGCCGAGATTATCGGTATTAGTAAGTGGTTTTTCATTTCAGGCATTGGGATTTGCCTTATTACTTCTATTGCACTGCTTTTCCAAAAAAGGATCAAATGGGACTTTTGAATAACCCGCGCTCTGTTTTGTCTACGGAGCGTGGATTATTTTTTAGAGCATATAAGTGTATACTAAAGTCGAGGTGAAAACAATGGATATAAAAAGAAAAAAAGAACTTTTGGAATCCTATAAAAACAGGCATCCGGAAATGGGTGTAATTTCTTACTGCTGTAAAGAAACCGGCGAAATATTCTTAGGTATTTCCAAAGATACAAAGGCGGATTTTAACAGCACTAATATGAAATTGTCAGCCAACTGGCACCCTAATAAAAAATTACAGGAACTTTGGAACAAATATGGCCCGGAAGGCTTTGAACTATCAGTTATCAAAGTGTTAAAGTATGATGACCCAAGCGAAGATCATACAGCGAAATTAGAAAGTTTAAGAGAGCAGTGTCTCGCTGCTAATCCAAATGCAAGGAGGATATGGCGATGAATGAAAAAATTGTTATGGTGTCAAACGGTTATGACCTCATAGACGGCAGAAATGCTTATCAATCTGACATCAAAAGCTTAACATTGGGTGAACCTATGCTGGATGAAAATAAAAAAATGCAGATTGCCGCACAGATCTGGAAAACCGGTAAAGATGGCGAATTGTTTTTGGCACAGGAGCTACCTATCCATCAAGTATTTGACTTGATGATCTTTTTATCCAGAACATTGCTTTATTTTAAAGAGGCTTACCGGCTTCCGCTTTTATATGATCCGGAAAAGCCCCTCGTGGAACGGGTTGGAGTACAGGGTGGAGTACTACCCGTAGAGGTTTGCATTGACAATCAAAATATTAATGAGGACATCAAAACCTTTGCCCAGAGTCTGAATGATTTAGGGGAATTGATTGGAGAACGTAAGCGAGTACTCAGCCGCATTTTAGAAGAATTGGAGTTATATTAATATGAAACAGACTTGTGTTTTGTCACCTGCCAGACAGCTGACAGAAGAGGAGCAATCCCTTGTCTGGCAAAAACCACCTTCGCATATTGAAAGTGAAGCAGAAAAACGTATATATCAAGAAGTAGTAAGGAATTGGAACCGCGGTGAAATGAAAATCAGTACAGTTTTACTGGAGGGCGATGCAGGTTCGGGGAAAACCCAGCTTGCCAAAGCCCTCTCTGCTGATTTTAACCTGCCTTATACGAAAGTAACCTGTTTTGCTGATATGGATAAATCCGACGTGTTAGGTTCTATTTTACCGGTATTATCTGAAAAGGATAAATCAGATACGATTGAATATCACTATTATCCATCAGAAATTGTCCGTGCTTATGAAAATGGGTGGCTCTTGGAGATTCAGGAACCCACAGTGATTAGGGATGCTGCTGTTTTAATGGCTCTGAATTCTGCATTGGAACCGGATGGCAGTCTAAACTTACCTACCCGTATCGCACACCGGCATCCGGATTTTATTGCTGTTATTACAACAAACCGCGGCTACAATGGCTACCGTCCTTTAAATGAGGCTTTGCGTGATAGAGTGCAGCATGCCGAAAAACTGGACTTACCACCTAAGGCAGTTATGATGGAACGAGCCAAAGCTAAGACCGGATATCAATCTGAAAATGTTCTTTCTCTTTTAGCCGAAACAATTATGCTGCTGGATGAAACAGCTCGGGCTAATGCAATTAAAGGTGTGGCTGGGATGCGCTCCTATATCTTTTGGGTTGATGCTGTCGCAAGTGGTGCACCAGTGCGAAGTACCCTATATCATAAGGTGCTCTATAAAATTACCACTGACCCACAGGAGCTTGCCATTTTAGAGCAGGCACTGGTAAGCCACGGTTTGACAGATAAGCTTGAAGAATTAGATATTATCTGTCATTCTCATCCGGATGGGGAGAATTCGGAAGTAATGGAACTTCATATTTCAGGAAACGGAGAATACTCTGCAGAAACAGATAAAGCTGATAAAAATGCAATCCGTCTGAGAAAATCAGCAGACAGTGAGGGGCATTCGGATACGAGCAGCGATAAGAATTCTGATGTGTCAAGCAATGATAATGGAGAAAATGGCACTCCAGTTTACCATGAGCTGGATAAACCCGTTTCAAATGAACAAAAAAGGGAATTTCGCAAACAATTAAACAAAGAAGTCCGGCAAAGTGTTCAAGGCAGCTGCCATGAAGATATTAAGCTTATTGTCCACCGCCCGGAAGCTGCCGCTCAGGACAGAGAAGAATATAACAGCATGATTGCAACTTTGATGCCAGTTATTCGGGAACTAATCCGAAAAACAAACCCGCTTTTAGAGCATGAAGTTTCCGCTGAATTTGCTAAATCTCAGCTTTATGGCACAAAATTCTGTGCGGATCAGGCTGCTTCTTTGGATTTCCGCGTATTTGCCCGCAAGCGCCCACCTGAGGAAGAACCCTCCCTTGCAGTTGCTCTCAGAATTGATGAATCAGCATCAATGTCAGCCTTTGGCCGTTTAGATGCAGCAAAACAGGCCGCAGTCGCTTTATATGAATTCTGCACCGGGTGCGGCATTCCGATCATGGTTTACGGGGATACAGCAGACCGCTCCAAGCTGGAGCAAATGTCCGTCTACGCCTATGTAGACTTTGAAAGCAAAGATGCAGATGAAAAATATGCTCTTATGAACATTCAGGCTCGCAGCAACAATCGGGATGGTATGGCACTACGGATTATTTCCGATAGGTTGTTTAAGGCACCGCAAAGAACCAAAGTAATAATCAGCATCAGCGACGGTCAGCCTAAGGCGATGCCCGATTATACAGGTGAAAAAGCAGCTCGTGATATGAAAGATACTTTGCAGGAATATAGGCGAAAAGGCATCCAGTTCCTTGCTGCAGCTATTGGGCAGGATAAAGAGGCTATCCGTGAACTTTACGGTGCTGAAAACACATTGGATATTACCGATTTGAAGCAGCTCCCGGCAAGATTGGTACAAGTAATCGCAAGGTTCCTGTAGTATGGTATACTAAGCAGAAATGGAGGTGGTGGCATGGATTGTGTGAAAATAGGCAATTTAATAGCCAAGCTGCGAAAAGAAAAAAACCTTACTCAGAAAAATATTGCAGATGCGTTGGGTATTCAAAATAAAACGGTTTCTAAATGGGAATGTGGTTTAGGGTGTCCTGATCTATCGCTGTGGCCGGAACTGTCTGCTATTTTGGGCGTTGATATGAAACCGATGATGGAGGGTGAAATTACATCAAACAAGCCAGATAGCGGCAACATTGATAAAATACGTTTTTATGTATGTCCTTCCTGCGGAAATATTCTGGTTAGCACAGGAAGTGCCTCTATTTTCTGTTGCGGAAGAAAGTTAGAACGCATCCTCCCTACGGATGCGACTATTGCACCCAAAATCACAGTGGAGGAAATGGATACGGATTACTTTATCACCTTTGACCATCCAATGACCAAAGAACATTATATTTCCTTTATGGCCTTTGTTAAAAGTGACAGAGTATTTCTGAATCGCTTGTACCCGGAACAAAGTCCAAGTTGTAGGTTTCCTATAATTACTGGCGGTAAACTATATGTTTATTGTAATAAGCATGGATTGTTAGTATATGCAGATTACCTAACAAATTGAAAGACTCTGCAAGGAACAGCTGACATGGAGCGAGCAACTACCTCCGGTCATCGAAGAAATAATGCTTGGAAGCAAAACTAACTTGAGGATAACTCGTTCGCAACAAGTCGCCAGTTGATGAATGTGTACGGAAAGCCCGAAAAGCGGTATGAAGTCCGCAGCGAGGATAACGCCGTAGACGTATAGATTCACGATTGAGAGGTTCACTTTTAACCATTACCCACTATCTTTTAACGGTTACTCTGAAAAATGCACCGCTACCCTGAAATTTAACGATTACTTTTGTGTATCGGTCGAGGTGTTCCACACCAAGCCCCGAAATGCCCGATGTACTAAAACGCAAAAGGTCGTGAGAACCCAGTAATACTGGACTCTCACGGCTTTTTTATGAACACAAAAAACGGCAGCAGTGCTGACGTTACCGCCACACTACCGCCGCCTAAAACTCACACGCCATGTGAATCTTTTTTTACGAAGATTTTAAACCATTATATGCACTGAGTTGCAATTTGCTCATAAAAAGACATTGAAAAAGGCATTCCAATTGTAATTACTCTGTGATAAAATATTATATGTATGACTATGCACGATGAAGGAGGGGCTGAAAGTGCCAGACAAAAAACCGATAGAACCGATGGAACATCACAATATTGGTGATTTCTTGAAAGGTCAGTCATCCAAGATACTGACCGCAATAGCTGACGGAGATAAAACTGCATTCGTTCTCAAGAATGGCAAGCCCATCGTGGTTGTTATGTCTAACGAGCGCTACGCAAGGCTGCTTAAAGACGGGATTGATATCAGTGATTATTAATATGGAGGCCTTCAGAATGGCTAAAGAATGAATTACCGACGTTGTGATGGATGACGCCAGCATTAATGTCAGCAAAGAAGTCGATCTTGTATTCTCTATTGCTAACAGTTTGAGGGGTCAGGTTAGATGTCAGAAGTTTACGAGTATCGGTTTTGATGTTTTTTTGATTTTTACAGGGTTGTGTGGTCAGGTTGGATAAGGAGAAAATATTTGTGAATCAATATAGTCAAAATAATTGGAAACGAAACTTTCTTACCATTGCCGGAGGGCAGACAGTG
>CALLQM010000213.1 GCA_938014855.1 uncultured Clostridia bacterium
GCCTGCCAGGCAAGATGCTCCAGCTTACGCTGAAACTGCATACCATCAAGCGGTGAGTTCCCAAAGTCTGCCGGTGTTACCGAAACCGCCACCGCTGAATTTGCGTTGACGCCATCACGCGCATAACAGCTCATGCCGTTTGTGACTACCATTTCTTCTTCTGATGCGGACGGAACAACAAATCCGCCCGGACACATACAAAAGGTGTAGACACCACGTTCCCCCAACCGATGGGACAGCTGATATTCCCCAACCGGAAGTGCCGGATGCCCTGCAAGTTTTCCATAAAGTCCACGGTTTATTTCGGATTGCAGATGCTCCACACGAACCCCCACGGAAAACGGTTTTGCCTGCATATCCAAGCCATGTCTCAGCAGCATTTCAAACGTATCCCGCGCACTATGTCCCGTGGCTAAAATCAGCGCCTGCGCCGGAATTGTCTCAAATGGAGTCACTGCGGAAGACAATCTGCCTGCTGAAATCTGCACATCTGTCAGCTGTGTATCAAATCGAACCTCTCCGCCCAACGTTATAATTTCCTTGCGGATATTTTTTACAACTTCCCGTAGACGATCGGTTCCAATATGTGGTTTGGCTTTGTACAAAATTTCTTCGGGAGCGCCAAATTTTACAAACTCCTTGAGTACCCAGCTGCATTTCGGGTCGCCGATACGAGTGGTTAATTTTCCATCGGAAAATGTACCCGCTCCACCTTCTCCAAACTGCACATTTGTTTGCGAATTTAAAATTCCGTCAGTCCAGAATCGATTTACATCCGCAACTCTGCGATCCATTTCACTTCCGCGCTCTAAGATGATTGGGCGGTACCCATGGCGTGCAAGCAGGAGACCTGCAAACATCCCTGCAGGACCGAATCCAACCACGATAGGACGATATTGGAGCGGTTTGGAACCCTTTACGATTTCCAATGGATGTTCTTCCTGCAAGGTGATCTGCCGATTGGCGGCACGCTTCACTGCCTGCGGTTCACCACTTTCTAATGTAATGGAAACAGAATGTACAAAATCCACATCGGTTCGTTTTCTGGCATCCAAAGAAGTTTTAATAATATGGGCAGACTGAACCGCATCCTCGGAGACTCCGAGTAAGTGGATCGCTTTTTTAACCGCTTCCTGACGGTCCTCTTGAATAGATGTTTGAATCGATTTCACAATAATTGGCATTGTTTTCCCTCTAATATAACAGAGGAGCGTCCGGCTTGTGTCAGACACTCCTCAAGATTTATTTTTCTCGAATCGTAACAACAGCGGTATATTCACCCTCTGCCCAAACAAGACCTTTTTTGGGTGCTACAATTTTTACGGGCAGATTATACGGACCAGGTGACACTTCGCGTTCAGAAATATCAATTTCGGCAACGAGATCATCCGCTGAAAGAGTTCCCATGATTTCTTCTGTACCGATCATGTGGACGTTGCTGATTTGAACAGTATCAATCAAAACCTCGTAATTGACCGGAACATTGAGTGCTTTGATATTTTTTACCACGAAATTTGCCTCGGTCATTCCCGAAGTGTCGATTTCTACACTGATTCCATCAACGTTGTCCAAGTTTTTAAAACCGCTGGGTAGCGAAATATCAAAAACTTCCACATAGTTCAGCCCAATTTCACTAACATTAATATGCCCAATTGATAAGTCCTGATAAGCGTCAATTGCACTTGCCGGACCCGCCACATTAATAAACTCCTGAGATAGTTTATAATTGAGATCCTCAATAGGAAAATCAGGTGGAACGTTAATAAAATCGACCTTTACCGGTAATTTCTTACGTTTGAGCACTGGTACCGTAATATCGGCTTTTTCAGGGTTCAGTGTAAGGAGATTTTTCTCAAGTTCGTTCCCTTCACTGTCATAAAGAATAATATCACTTTTTACCGTAGTATTTTTGGTTAACGGCTCAGTAAATTTTGCAGAAACTTTGCAATCGTAAATCTTATTGATTTCACTTTCCGGACCGGTGATCGTGACTTCTTTCGGGGTCGTCGCTGTTTCAAAACCAATATATTCGTCCGGAATCAAAAGCCCTTCTACATCCGTTGTAACAGCAAAATTCCTTGTAACCATCCGGTCAATTTTGACCGTTATCATGGAAGGTGTGATTTTTGCAACTTGAAACCGTTTATTCGTTGCACCAATACTGCTTAAATCGGTGCAGATCAGCCGCACATTATTATATGTTCCCGGCTGGGTAATCCCCGTCAAATCTGCTCCGACGCTCAATTCGGAAGGCCGCACACCGCCGATGACACCTTGATCGCCTTCAATCAACACATCAACGGTAACATCCTTGCCGTCCATGTCTTCCACAACACTTAAATTCATTGGATCAATTTTGGATGTCTGCGCAGTCACGTCGACCGGCACATCCTTGATGGTTCGAGTGGTAACCGAGTCGATGCTCTTTACCACAAGCAGCCACGCCAAAACCGCAAGCAAAACCGACATGAGTTTCAGCAGGCTTTTATTACTGAAAATTCGATCATAATTTAATTTCATTGCTTTTTCCCCTTCCTGAAGTCAAACTTCTTGTCGGAAGGTTCCGATGCAGACTTTTCCGATATTAAAACACTGTTGAGCCGCTCACGCAGCTGTGTAAGCGAAAGTCCTCTTTCAAGTCTGCCGTTTTGGCAGGCAGTGATATATCCGGTCTCTTCCGATACCACAATTACAAGAGCGTCACTCATTTCACTCATGCCAAGAGCCGCACGATGTCGAGTACCAAGTTCACGGCTGATTTCTGAATTATCGGACAGCGGCAAAAAGCATCCTGCCGCATAAAGCCGTCCATTACGAATAATCATAGCACCATCATGCAAAGGAGAATTCGGAAAAAAGATATTACCGATTAGTTCCGGGGAAGGATCGGAATCAATAATTGTGCCTGTTTTAATAATATCCCCCAGTTTTGTTTTTTGTTCAATAACAATAAGTGCTCCAATTTTTTGGCGGGACAGCGAAGACGCTTCTTCCAACAGCGCATGTATAAACTTTGTCCAGCCCGCACGCGCTTCCTGTTCACTGAATCCGGGCGAAAAGACCTGAAGCTTACCGATTCGCGAACGTCCAACTTGTTCCAAAGCACGCCGAAGTTCCGGTTGGAACACCACCACAAGCGCAACAAATCCGAGCTGCATGAGATTTTCCATTAGGAACTTCATCGTGCGCAGTTCGGCAGCGCGCGCAATCACGTAAAGCACCAACAGCATCGCAATTCCTTTGACCAGCTGTGCCGCCCGTGTTTCACGCACAAGTTTGATTGCTTGATATATTAAATACGCGATGACCAAGATATCCACCGCATCGCGCCAAGAATGTGCATTAAGCGTCTTTACAATCCACTCCCATAATGCAGACATAAGCTTAATTCTCCTTTGCCAATAGGAGATTGCGGTCGGATTTGACCCGACCGCATAATCCTAGTATCTATTTTATCACATTCAAATATGAAATCAATCTTTTTTTATCATTCACTTCACAGAATGTGCAATTTTGCAAATTGAATGTGCTAACTTCTTCGCCTGTTCAACAGTATTGAACGCTCCAACACTCACTCGCGCCGTACCGATATGGTCTGTTTTAAACTTTTTATGGGCAGTTGGTGCGCAATGCAGTCCGCCGCGCAATGCAAATCCAGCTTTATTGAGGCGCGCGGTTGTTTCTTCGGAAGTCAATCCTTGAATGTTAAAACTTAAAACCGGAAGATTGACTCCATATTCCGGCCGCGGGGTATAGAGCACAACCCTTTTTTCATTGCAAATATGGTCATATAAACAACGTGCTACCGTGCTTTCATACCGTGCAATATTTTTCATGCCGCGCTGTTTAATAAAATCAAGTCCTGCACCTAGACCAATGATTCCAAACGTATTAATCGTACCGGATTCAAAACAGTCCGGCATAAATCTAGGCTGTGCCAGTTCTTTTGATGCGCTTCCCGTACCGCCTTCCACCAGCGGCGATAAATATTTGCCGCATGATGTGATCATCAGACCCGTTCCTGTGGGGCCGTAGAGGCCTTTGTGACCTGCTGTACATAGGAAATCAATTCCCATGTTGATCACATCGATCGGCTCTGTGCCTGCCGTC
>CALLQM010000214.1 GCA_938014855.1 uncultured Clostridia bacterium
AATTCATTTACAACACAGGATGGGGTGAGAATATTGCCGGAATCAGTGAAGCAGGCCTCCTAAAATAAAAATCTATATTTTAGGAGGTAAAACATGAATTTTCAAACAATCGAGCTTGACACATGGTATAGAAAATCTTATTTTGACCATTACATGAAGGAAGCGAAATGTTCTTTCAGCATCACGGCAAACGTCAATGTGACAAATTTGCTCGCCGTGCTCAAGAAAAAGAAGCTCAAGCTGTATCCGGCTTTTATTTATATCGTATCAAGGGTCATTCATTCGCGCCCTGAGTTTAGAACAACGTTTGATGACAAAGGACAGCTGGGTTATTGGGAACAAATGCATCCGTGCTATGCGATTTTTCATCAGGACGACCAAACGTTTTCCGCCCTCTGGACGGAATACTCAGACGATTTTTCGCAGTTTTATCATCAATATCTTCTGGACGCCGAGCGCTTTGGAGACAAAAGGGGCCTTTGGGCTAAGCCGGACATCCCGCCCAATACGTTTTCAGTTTCTTCTATTCCATGGGTGCGCTTTTCAAACTTCAATTTAAACCTTGATAACAGCGAACACTTGCTGCCGATTATTACAAACGGGAAATACTTTTCAGAAGGCAGGGAAACATTTTTGCCCGTTTCCTTGCAAGTTCACCATGCAGTGTGTGACGGCTATCATGCCGGCGCTTTTATAAACGAGTTGGAACGGCTTGCCGCCGATTGTGAGGAGTGGCTTGTGTGACAGAGGAAAGGCCGATATGATTCGGCCTTTTTTATATGTACTTCTTAGCGGGTCTCTTAACCCCCCTCGAGGCTTTTCTTTTGGAAGAAAATATAGGGAAAATGGTACTTGTTAAAAATTCGGAATATTTATACAATATCATATGTTTCACATTGAAAGGGGAGGAGAATCATGAAACAACAAAAACGGCTTTACGCCCGATTGCTGACGCTGTTATTTGCGCTCATCTTCTTGCTGCCTCATTCTGCAGCTTCAGCAGCCGCACCGTTTAACGGTACCATGATGCAGTATTTTGAATGGTACTTGCCGGATGATGGCACGTTATGGACCAAAGTGGCCAATGAAGCCAACAACTTATCCAGCCTTGGCATCACCGCTCTTTGGCTGCCGCCCGCTTACAAAGGAACAAGCCGCAGCGACGTAGGGTACGGAGTATACGACTTGTATGACCTCGGCGAATTCAATCAAAAAGGGACCGTCCGCACAAAATATGGAACAAAAGCTCAATATCTTCAAGCCATTCAAGCCGCCCACGCCGCTGGAATGCAAGTGTACGCCGATGTCGTGTTCGACCATAAAGGCGGCGCTGACGGCACGGAATGGGTGGACGCCGTCGAAGTCAATCCGTCCGACCGCAACCAAGAAATCTCGGGCACCTATCAAATCCAAGCATGGACGAAATTTGATTTTCCCGGGCGGGGCAACACCTACTCCAGCTTTAAGTGGCGCTGGTACCATTTTGACGGCGTTGATTGGGACGAAAGCCGAAAATTAAGCCGCATTTACAAATTCAGGGGCATCGGCAAAGCGTGGGATTGGGAAGTAGACACAGAAAACGGAAACTATGACTACTTAATGTATGCCGACCTTGATATGGATCATCCCGAAGTCGTGACCGAGCTGAAAAACTGGGGGAAATGGTATGTCAACACAACGAACATTGATGGGTTCCGGCTTGATGCCGTCAAGCATATTAAGTTCCAGTTTTTTCCTGATTGGTTGTCGTATGTGCGTTCTCAGACTGGCAAGCCGCTATTTACCGTCGGGGAATATTGGAGCTATGACATCAACAAGTTGCACAATTACATTACGAAAACAAACGGAACGATGTCTTTGTTTGATGCCCCGTTACACAACAAATTTTATACCGCTTCCAAATCAGGGGGCGCATTTGATATGCGCACGTTAATGACCAATACTCTCATGAAAGATCAACCGACATTGGCCGTCACCTTCGTTGATAATCATGACACCGAACCCGGCCAAGCGCTTCAGTCATGGGTCGACCCATGGTTCAAACCGTTGGCTTACGCCTTTATTCTAACTCGGCAGGAAGGATACCCGTGCGTCTTTTATGGTGACTATTATGGCATTCCACAATATAACATTCCTTCGCTGAAAAGCAAAATCGATCCGCTCCTCATCGCGCGCAGGGATTATGCTTACGGAACGCAACATGATTATCTTGATCACTCCGACATCATCGGGTGGACAAGGGAAGGGGTCACTGAAAAACCAGGATCCGGGCTGGCCGCACTGATCACCGATGGGCCGGGAGGAAGCAAATGGATGTACGTTGGCAAACAACACGCTGGAAAAGTGTTCTATGACCTTACCGGCAACCGGAGTGACACCGTCACCATCAACAGTGATGGATGGGGGGAATTCAAAGTCAATGGCGGTTCGGTTTCGGTTTGGGTTCCTAGAAAAACGACCTGAGTTAACAGAGGACGGATTTCCTGAAGGAAATCCGTTTTTTTATTTTAAGCTTGGAGACAAGGTAAAGGATAAAACCTCGAGGTCGACGGTATCGATAAGCTTGATATTCCGCATTCGCAATGCCTACCATTGAAGCGATTTCTGCGATCGATCGTTCTGAATGAGCAAGCAAATCGACCGCTTTCTCAATCCTTTTCTGCAGGATGTATTCTGCCGGCGAGACGCCTTTGATTCGTTTAAATGTCCGCTGCAGGTGAAAAGGGCTGATATGGCACCTGTCAGCCAAAGCTTGCAGAGACAGCGGATCGCGATAAGATTCCTCGATGATTTCCACCACACGCTGTGCCAGCTCTTCATCCGGCAGCAGCGCCCCGGCCGGATTGCAGCGTTTGCAGGGGCGGTACCCTTCTGATAAAGCATCTTTTGCATTGAAAAAGATCTGCACATTGTCGATTTGCGGAACTCTCGATTTGCAGGAAGGGCGGCAAAATATGCCGGTCGTTTTGACCGCGTAATAAAAAACTCCGTCATAGGCGGAATCGTTTTCCGTAATCGCCCGCCACATTTCAGGCGTCAATCGTGATTTGCTGTTCATATCTTCACCCCGATCTATGTCAGTATAACCTATATGACAGCCGGAGGTGGAGAGGCGGAGAACGGCACAGCAAGAAGACAAAGAAGAAGAGAGACTGTTGCCTGGACCTCCGAAACGCGCTACAATTCATTTACAACACAGGATGGGGTGAGAATATTGCCGGAATCAGTGAAGCAGG
>CALLQM010000215.1 GCA_938014855.1 uncultured Clostridia bacterium
TCCTCCTTTGTAAACTGGTAATTGTAGTATCAAAAAAGCCTTTGTCTCTCGTAAACAAGAGACAAAGGCTTGAAAGCACTCTGCGGTACCACTCTGTATTATGATAGCTTTTTGCTATAATCACTTTACTCTGCATCTCCGGGACGAGACCCTTGCAATGAGAAACACGTTAACGGGTGTTAATCGGAGAAGCTTACGCAGGCAGACGTCCTTCAGCTTTCTGCTCCAGGGTGATGTTCATACTTCGCTGTTATTGTCTCGCACCAACCGACAACTCTCTGAAAACATTGAACTACTAGTTTCCCTGTCTATGCATTTTACAAAATTTATTTTTTATAAGTATAACTTATTTTTGGGATTTGTCAATCGTTTTTTGCTTCCAAATTTAGATGATATAACTATTATTTCCAAAAATTTTACATATATCCCATAAAAAAGGTGCTCCCGCAATTTGCGGAAGCACCCGGCTGCGTGTTGAGAACAATTCGCACCATTATAGGATGATGCAGATCAGTCCCGTACAGCCTTCATTGATAATGCGCTCAATTGTTTCTTGTAGTTTCATGCGGGCATCGCTTGGCATTCGATTGAGTTTGTTATGAAGTCCCTCATTGACAAGTTCATGCAGACTCTTACCGAAAATATTGCTCCCCCAAATTTTTTGCGGGCTCTCTTCAAATTCGTTGAGTAGATAATGTACAAGCTCCTCGCTTTGTTTCTCACTGCCTACAATAGGGGAAACTTCGGTTGTGATATTTGCAGCCATCATATGGATGGATGGAGCCGATGCATTCAGGCGTATGCCATAGCGTCCGCCTTGTTTTACAATTTTCGGTTCTTCCAAGGTCAATTCATCCAGTGACGGCATCACGATTCCATAACCGGTTGCCGCTACTTCATCGAGTGCACATTTCACCTTATCATACTCTCGCTTAATATTCGCAAGATTTACAATGCATGGCATCAATGCGCTTTCATCCGGAATATCAAGTCCGGTAGTCTCACCCAAAATTTTATAAAACAGATCTTTATTTACATCGACAACTGCATTGGCACAGCCTGTGCCTAAATCAATTTGATCTACCTTGACATCGTCTACATATTCGCAGTTCGATAGATTCGCCATATTGTTCTTGAGCTGGCCGATATGTTCGACCGGTTCCGCCGATGTGCGAATTGCATCATAGAGTGCTGTATGCAGCCAATGATCTGCGGGTAATGCCGTTACCCAGCCGGGCAGATTGACGGCGACTTCCCGTACAGGGAACTGGAACAGCAGATCCGTAAGAATCGTACGAATATCTGCTTCCGATAGTTCCAAGCAGTTGACCGCTACAACCGGAACGTGATAACTATTCTGCATTTCGGAACAAAGCTGCTGTGAATTCTGCGATGTTGGATCCACACAGTTGAGCAGTACAATAAACGGTTTATTGATATCCTGCAGTTCCTCGATGACGCGCTGTTCCGATTCTTCATATTCGGTGCGCGGAATATCGCTGATGCTTCCGTCTGTCGTAACCACCAAACCAATGGTGCTGTGTTCGTTGATGACTTTATGCGTGCCGACTTCTGCCGCCATATTAAACGGAATTTCTTTATCAAACCATGGCGTCATGACCATCCGAGGCGCGTTATCTTCTATGTATCCGAGCGAACTGGGAACGATATAGCCCACGCAGTCGATCATCCTGACATTAAACGCCGCATTATCCGCCAGCGAAACTTTGACGGCTTCCTCTGGGATAAATTTGGGTTCGGTCGTCATAATGGTGCGGCCGGCTGCCGATTGGGGCAATTCATCGGTTGCACGTTCACGCGCAAATTCACTGTTGATATTTGGAATTACTAATGTTTCCATAAAGCGTTTGATAAAGGTGGATTTTCCCGTTCGGACCGGTCCCACGACGCCGATATAGATATCACCGCCTGTTCGTTTGGCGATGTTTTGATAAATGCTCTGCGCTTCCATTGTCCTCTCCCCTTTCGCTGGTTATTTCATCGGAATGAGCAACATGGTCTTGTCGCTCAAAACGCTGTCCTCAAGCTGGTTTTCCGCTTGAATCGCACTTACCGAGGTATTGTATCGCTTTGCAATATCCCATACTGGCTCCTGCTCGGATGCATAATACAGATACAGCACATTATCCTTTCTGGTTTTTGGCTTTGTTTCATCAATCGTAATATCGCTGATGACTTTTTTGCGGTTGAGGCTGTAAATGCTCCCGGTAATCTGAATCTCACAACGCACTTCCAGCTTTTCATGCCCTGCCAGTGTATAGGTAGAGGTGCCAATCTTAACAACCGGAACAAACTGGATGGTATCCGCCGGTTCGCTGATCGGGATGCGTTGTGTGAACTCTCTTGTCTGCTCATAATAGGCAATGGTGTCATCCTCTTCATAGGCGAACATACAGATGTTCACTTTTCCGGTAACAACCACATTGTCTGCTTCGATTTTTGAAGTCACTGGGCCGGGAATACACCAAAGATCAATAATACTCTTTACATTCGGCGGCAGATCCAGCGTTTCTTTGTACATATAAGATTCGTCTACCACTTGCTCGAGTTTGAGGAAAGGAACCTGTTTTTGTGCTTGTTTGCACTCATATTGTGTGGAATAACAATCCATTACCGCATCCATATTGACACGGCGGTTCGCATTTGCATATGCATTGACTGCAAGCTCCATGGTGAAAATGCGGTTTTCACCGTCCATATTCTGTTTGGGGGTGATATCCACACTGCTGACGTCATACCAAACATTGCAGGCGCAGTCCTCGTCTACCCCCTCCATGTCAATAATTTGGCTAACAGGAATGGCATATTCAATGATTTCTAATTTTTCTGCATTGTCCTCATCCTGATATAAGATTTTAACGTTTGCTTCTCCTTTTGTGACCAGTTTTCCTGAAATCACTTTAAAATCCGACACATCTGCATTTGCAGAATAGCGGATCACATTTCCGATATTCGGCTTGCCGTTGCCTAGTGTCATTTCTTCGTGAACGTTTGCCTGCCGCATTGCCTGCGGAAGTATACGGGTATTTTCGACAGACTCACTGCGTAATTGCAGTCCGGCATCGTCGCCGCCGCATACAATCTCTTCTTCTGTTTGGCTGGTAACCCGCACATTGATGCTAACAGCGCCACGCATATCTAACCGCCGCGGGCTGACTGCCCGGCAGTTGAAATAATCCACTGTCTGGCTGATGGTCACAGACGGATTCTGTGGTGCTGTTCTAAGCTCAATTACTTTTGTGTACGGAATCTTATATTCAGCATGCCGGATACAGCCATCTTCACTCAGATAATAAAGGTGTGCCACTGCCATTCCATCAATTGGCAGTTTATCGCCGTTCACCACATACGACTGCAATGACGGAATTACCTCACAGCGCAGAATCTTTGAGATATCAGGGCAGTAATCGGGCAGCAGGACGTCGCATTCCAACGGTTGCTCGGTTACGCCGTCGTATATCACTTCGCTGGTGCATACCGTTTGTCTTTGCAAATTCAGATCCATAGTTCGACCCTCTCCTTCTGTTAGCTATCATCACTATATGCCAAGCCTTGCCGCAATATGCCGCCCTGACGCGC
>CALLQM010000216.1 GCA_938014855.1 uncultured Clostridia bacterium
CGAAGAGTTTGCCTGCCGATGCCTGCAGGAAGATGGATATCAGATTCTTGCCCGCAACTACCATAGTTCTCACAGTGAAATTGATATCATTGCCCGTAAAGGCGAAACCATTGCTTTTATAGAGGTCAAAATGCGCAGTAAAACTGCGTTTGCGGCCCCTATAGCTTATGTGAGCACCGCACAGCGCCGCCGGATTGTACTGGCCGCTGTGGCATATCTCAAAGGGCAGGGCATATATAATACAGGAGAATACCAGCCGCGTTTTGACGTGTTTGAAGTGGTGACAGAGAATGCGGGATCGCCTGTGGTAATCCGCCATGAACATATTCCCGCAGCATATGATACGGGGGATTTACATGTATTTGTTTGACCTGCATTGTGATACGATTACAAGGCTCAACGATGGGGATCGGCTTGAGCCGAATGATCGGAGCCTGTTTGCAAACGGCGCCCAACTTGCTCTTAACCGTATGCTGGGGGAGCATTGGTGTCAATGTTTTGCTATTTTTATGCCGGATGAATACCGGGGCAGTGATGCAATTGATTATTTCGAAAGAAGCTATCGCTATTTTTGTGACCAAATGCACTGTCATAGAGCTTATGTTGCGCAGGCGCATAACAGCCAGGAAGCCGAGCAGGTGATCGCTCAGGGCAAAACGGCCGCTATCCTTACTGTTGAGGGTGGATCGGCACTGGCAGGCGATCTGTCTCGTGTACAGCGGTTTAAAGACTGTGGAGTTCGAATGCTGACCCTTACCTGGAACGGTGAAAACGAACTGGGAAGTGGAAATGCAACAACAAATGGACTGACAGACTTTGGAAAAGCGGCAATTCCGGTTTTAGAAGAGGCGGAGATTGTGGTGGATGTATCCCATCTAAATGATACAGGTTTTTGGGAAGCGGCGAAGATAGCAAAGCGCCCGCTGTGTGCTTCTCACTCCAATTCGCGCGCAGTACATTCTCATCCGCGTAATCTTACCGATGACCAGTTTTGTTTTCTTGCAGAGCATCACGGGCTGGTAGGGCTTAACTATTACATAGAATTTCTAACGCATGACTGTGAACATGTTTCATTTCAACATCTTGCGGCACATATCGAACATTTTTTAAAACTTGGCGGCGAGGATATTCTTGCGCTTGGTTCAGATTTTGACGGAGCAGATATGCCGCCGTGGCTGAGCTCTGTGGAGCATACCCGCGGACTTTATACCCGTATGTGCCAAGAATTTGGTCAGCCGATCACTGATAAAATCTTTTGGAAAAATGCATTTCGATTCTTTTCGTAAAAGAGGTGACCTGATGGCAATTTATACGATGGGCGATCTGCACCTGTCGCTGAATACTAATAAATCCATGGATGTTTTTCCTGGGTGGCATAATTACGTGCAGCGAATCAAAGAAAATTGGTGTGCTAAAATTACAGATGCAGATACCGTGGTTCTTCCGGGCGACATTTCCTGGGGAATGTCTTTGCAACAAGCGCTGATGGATTTCGAGTTTATTGATTCCCTTCCGGGACATAAGATCCTATTAAAAGGAAATCATGACTATTGGTGGAATACAAAAAACAAGGTCACCAATTTTTTTGATGCGCATGGTTTAAATACCTTGGAAATCCTCAATAATAACAGCATTGTGGTCGATAACATTGCTGTATGTGGTTCTCGTGGCTGGCTGTTTGAAAATGGCGAGCCGGCTGATGAAAAAATTATTAACAGGGAAGCCATTCGCTTGGAATTATCCATCTCTGAGGCGGAAAAAACGGGAAAACAGCCGATTGTATTTCTGCATTATCCGCCCGTATACGGAGAAAATGAGTCTCCACAGATTTTGGACGTGCTTGTGCGGCATCATATTTCAAGATGTTATTATGGACATGTGCACGATTCTGCGTGCAGATATGCAATAGACGGCACTTATTTAGGGATTAAATTCTATCTTGTCAGCAGTGATTATTTAAATTTTGATCCCTTACTTGTAGAAATGTAAAGAAAATTATGAAATTTAAATTTTCTTTTTACAATTTATCTCTTGGCAGACAGCCCAAAATTTGTTATACTGTTACGATGGTGGGCTAAGAATGCCTAGAACGTTCCTCCATGATAAATGGCAGGAGCAACAAAGTTTTATGGAGGAAGTAAAATATGTCTGTTAAATCTGTGAAAACCAATGATGACAAAAGAGTAGAGCTAGAAATTGCAGTCAGTGCTGAAGACTTTAATAAAGCTGTGGACGCAGCATTTAAAAAGAATAGCAAAAAGATCAATGTGCCTGGGTTCCGTAAAGGCAAGGCGCCTCGCAAAATGATTGAAAAAATGTATGGTGAAGGCATCTTCTTTGAAGAAGCAGTCAACAATACCTATCCGGCAGCTTATCAGGCAGCTGTGGTAGAATCCAAAATTGAGCCGGTTGACCGCGCTGATATCGAAGTAATGGAAGTCAGCAAAGAGAATGGTTATACGTTTAAAGCAACTGTTACCGTAAAACCGGAAGTAAAACTGGATTCTTATAAAGGCATTGAAGTTGAGAAGAAACTCTATTCCGTTTCGGATAAAGATGTTGAAGAACAGCTTACACGTATGCAAGAACAGACCGCTCGTCTCATCACCATTGAGGATAGAGCCGCAAAAGACGGCGACACAGCAGTTATCGACTTTGAAGGCTTTGTGGATGACGTCGCATTTGAAGGCGGCAAGGGTACCGATTATTCCCTGGCTTTGGGCTCAAAGAGCTTTATCCCTGGATTTGAAGATCAGGTAGTGGGCCACAAAACAGGCGAATCCTTTGACGTAAATGTTTCGTTCCCTGAAGAATATCATGCGGAAGAACTTAAGGGCAAAGCCGCAGTTTTTAAAGTAACCATCAAGGAACTGAAAGTTAAACAGCTTGCAAAACTCGATGATGAATTTGCAAAAGATGTCAGTGAGTTCGATACTTTGGATGAACTCAAAAAAGATATTGAAAAGAAACTTCAAGAAAAAAGAGACGAACAGAGCGACACAGAAGTAGAAAACAAGCTGATGGAAGAAGTTGCCGGTAAAATGGAAGCTGACATTCCGGAATGCATGTATGAATCTCGCATTAATGAGATGATCCGTGACTTTGAATATCGTCTCCAGTCTCAGGGTATGGACTTAACACATTACCTGCAGTATACTGGAATGGAGCTTGAGTCTTTCCGTAAGACATTCCGTGCTCAGGCTGAGGCACAGGTTAAGACTAGATTAGCTTTGGAAAAGATTGTGGAACTGGAAAAAATTGAGCCGACTTCGGAAGAAGTAGAAGCAGAGTTCCTCAACATTTCTCAGCAGTACAAGATGGAAGTTGAAAAAGTTAAGACCATTGTTCCTACATCTGATATTAAAATCGGCCTTGCTATGAACAAAGCTTTGGATATTGTTCGCGAGAATGCTAAGATCAAGGAAGTCAAAGAAGGCGCAGCTAAACGCAAGAAGACAACCACTCGCAAAAAAGCAACAACCAAAACCGAAACTGAGAAAAAAGAAACAAAGACTGCAGCGAAGAGTACGAAAAAAGCTGCTCCGAAAGAGAAAAAAGCTGAAACAATATAAAACTGCAGCAGGTTTTTAAAATAAAAGGATGCAAA
>CALLQM010000217.1 GCA_938014855.1 uncultured Clostridia bacterium
ACGAGATACAGTGGTGTGACTGGAGTTCAGACGTGTGCTCTTCCGATCTCACGGCTGACACCGATGCTTTTGACAGGCGGCGTGCCCGCGGCAGAGGCGCAGGCGCTCGCCTGCAATTGTGTTTTGCTTTGGCAGGTGCTGGAAAACGGGGAAGCAGGAAATGTACCGGAAGATATTTTGCGGCGGTTTACCTTGCGGCAGATTGCCGATCTCTGTGAGCTTTATTGGAAACAGTATGATTTTTCGGAGTTTGCGGTCAATGAAAGCTATGACCAACCGGAACGGGCGGGAGATGAGAAACGTGGTTAACCTTGCGGCAGAACTCGCACAGCATTTAGAACTCTATAATCGGTATTATCAATCGCGTACATCGGTGGAAGTGCCGCAAAAGATTGATGCTCCGATGGTGCAGGATCTCTATTTGGATACCGAAAAGCCATTGGGAATCGACATGACGGAGAAAAACAAAGCGGATACACCGTCCGATCAAGTCCAACAAACTGAAAATCCAATTGTAACCTATCGTTCCCCGATTCCGGGAGATTTGGATTTTTTGGGGCTGATTAATGACCGGCTGAAAACACAGGCCAGACGGTATCCGCACCCGATTACGAACGAAATGGAGGAATTGGGCTGATGACGGCTAATCTGCAGTTTGGAGACTATGTGTTTTCGCACAATCCGCACAAAATTGAGCTAGTCTGCAATCAAAACCTTGCGTCGTATTTTCTGCCGTTTTACGGTGCGATTACGCAGAACCTCGGCGCACAATGCCGTGCGGTGCACTGCGAGGGGGAAGTATTTTCTGAAGATGTGCAACAGGCGGCTCAAACAGCCGCACAGATCGGTGCACTGCACGGACGCAGGGAAATGCTGTATCTGCCGACGGGGGAACATTTTCCTGCGGTGGTCTCCCGCTTTTCGTGTACGGCGCAGGGCAACGGAAAAGTACTGGCTTACCGGCTGGACTTTTTGGAAACGAGTACCAATCAGGAGGCAAAGTAATTGAGCGTATCGACTAAAAATTTAAGATTTTATGGACTGGATCACCGAACGTTCCGCTTTGATCTGCCGCGGCCGCTGGAATTTGAATTGGTGCAGTCATTTGATTCGCCGGCACATTCTTTTGAAGCGATTTTTCCATGTGACCAGCTTGATCCGGAATTTCATTATGTGGAGTTTTGGAATGGAAACAAGCGTCTGTTTCGCGGGATGACCGATGAGCAGACGATAACCGTCAATGATACCGGTCGCAGGCTCAAACTGATTGCAAGGAGCCAAGGCGCGCTCCTGCTGGATAGTGAGGCACGTCCGCAGAAGCATGAAAACATTGATCTAAAAGATATGTTTGACTGCCATCTTCGTCCGTATGGATTTATGTATCTTGATGCGGACTATATCCCGTTTTTTAATAATTTCCCGATTCAAAAAGGGACAAGCGAATGGGAAGCATTCTATCGGTTCTTCCGAAACAGCAACCATGGAACACCCTATATAACTGCAGACAATCGGGTGGTGTGTCATTTGGATCCGAATACCGGGGTGACGCATAAAATTTCCAATCAAGACCCGGATGCACTGCATTACAGCAATTTAAAAATGGTCAATAACCGATATTCCCCGATTACGGAATATATCATTCGCAATCAGGACGGTTTATACAGCTATTGTTATCAAAATCCGGATCAAACAACCGGGCTGACCCGACGGCGGTACCTGATTCCGTCGGGAGAGTTTTTGGACAGAGATTTCAGAGGGTGGAACGAGGCGGCGGTTCGCATTTTGCGCTCGATGCTGGGAAAACAGGTGATTACGGTAACGGTTCCGGGTTATCAGGATGCTTCAATCTGTGACCGCGTCGCTTTGGATTGGGAACTGCAAACATTTCCCAGTTTGTTTGTTCATCAATTGCGCTGGAAGATGTCTGCCGCAGGCATGACCACAACGTTTACACTGCTTGATCCTCAATACTTATAGGAAAGGATGGATGACCAATGGATGTTTTACTAAAAGACGGTGACATTGTGTTGGATCACCGCGGAACGCCTGTCCGCATCGAGGGAAATCGGGAACTGGCACAACAGGCGGTCATTCGGCTTGCGGTCAAGCGCGGTTCTCTGCCGTTTGACCCGTCGTTTGGAAGCCGTCTGCATCAGATCAGGCGGTTCGGTTCTCAAAAACAAATGGAACAAGAGGCGCTCGCGGCGGTGCGTGAAGCGCTTGCTCCGATGCAGAAACTGCGTGTGCTTTCGGCAGGCTGTCGGTACGACGCAGAAAACAGCCGTTTAACGGTACAGGTGCAAGCCGCCGCGGGTGCGGTTCCGCTGGCTTTGGAGGTGGCAGTATGACAGAAACAGATTTTTATAAAGAAATGGAAGAAACCTACCGCAGTCTGACCGGCATCACTCCGGATGCGGCATCCGATACCGCAATTCGATTCCATACACTAGCGGCTGAACTGGAGAACATGTCCGCTCGTTTGGAGCAGGCGGAAACGCAGGCTTTTCCGCAGACAGCAACCGGAAACACCCTTGATCTGCATGCGCAAAGCAGAGGAATGGCGCGTAAACAGGCGGCTTTTGCAGAAGGAACCATCGTATTCAGCCGTGCAGGGGCAAAAGGTGCGCGCATCATTCCAAAAGGAACGGTTTGCGTAACCGCGGACGGAACGGAATATGTAACCACGGAATCCACCACTCTAGCAGACGGCGAGGCGCAGGTGAGCGCCAAGGCAAGGGCGGTTCATGCAGGAGCCAATGGAAATGCGGCGGCCGGTACGATTCTTCGTGTTCGGCAGTTGATGGGGCTGACTGCAGACAATCCGGAGCCTTTTACAGGCGGGCGGGATGCAGAAAGCGACCAAGCCCTGCGCAGACGCTTGCTGGATGCATGGTCTCAACCGAATACCGGAATTAACGCGGCTTATTACCGCCAAACGGCGCAATCATTGGACGGTGTTCAGTCCGCAGTCTGTTGTGCGGGGGAACTTCCGGGAGAGGTTATTGTTTATTTAGCGGGGGAAGATGCAAAGCCTATGCCGGATGCATTTCTTTTGGTGGCAGAAAAAAAGCTAGGTGAACTGCGCGAGCCGTTTGCAACGGTTCAGGTTCAAAACGCAGAGATTCTTTCCACCGATATTTCTGTAGCGGTGGAATATTTACCGGGGACAAAAGCGGATGCAGCCGACCGCCTGCGGCAGGCTATGCGTGCTTCTATCAATTCGCTTGCAGTTGGCGAAAAACTCACACTGGCAAATTTAACACGCATGATTATAAAAAGCGGTTTGGCAGAAAATTGGAAGTTTCTTTCGCCTAAGCAGGATATGGTGCCGGAAACCTCACAGGTGCTGCTGGCAGGGCCGATTACACTCGTTTCATGGGAGGCGTAGGCGGTGGGACTATTTGAAACAACAGCCGCAACGGGGTTGTATCGGCTGAAAAAAGGGAGTGCCATTGTCCATGAACTGCTGGCAATGCAGGCGGGAATCGATCTGTTAAACGACCGAATCGACCGATTGGAACGGGCGCCGTTTGCGGATCAAATGGACAGGCTCCAACTGGAGCAAGCCTGTTTGCGGTACGGATTAGACGTTTCGGATAAATGCAGGGATGCGCAATTGCGCCGCGCTGTAAAAGCGCTGTATGCGCCGCTTTCTTGCAGTTTACGCAGTATCGAATCATTTTTTGAAAAGATGGGCTGTAACATTCAGCTGGAGGAGCGGCCTGAGCGGTGTGTTGCGGTCAAAGGAGCAATTGGCGGGCTGTTTGAGGATTGCGGCGCATTGTGCTGTTTGCTGGCAAAGCTTCTCCCACAGGATTGCAAAATTTTAGAAGAACTGGGCGTTTTGACATGGAATATGATCGATGCATGGGATGTTACCGTTACCGATTTCGATGCGCAGGATTTTACATGGACTTGGTTTGAGACCAACGGGCATCTGCTGGATGACATATGGAAAGGACGGGATGTTAATGGCAAGCAGTAACAGTACAGCAAATCTTCAGCTGAATCAGTGGCAGGGCTTGGATAAGCCCAAAATGGAGGATTTTAACAGTGATAATTTTAAAATAGATCAGGCGTTGGGAGCACACCTTTTGGATGCGTCCAAGCATCTAAAGGACAGCGAACGGCAGACTTGGAATAACGGAATGCCAATTATTGGAAGATATACCGGAGACGGAAATAATACACAGCAAATTGAACTGGGATTTCGGCCTTCTTTCGGCATTGTGTTTGCGGTTGACCAAGCTCCGGTAAGGATAGCGGGCAGTGATATTGTCTTGCTTTCGGCGTTCATCGGTCCAGATGGCACCTCTTTGGGGCTGCTTCCAAACGATACGGGATTTACCGCTATTTATATTCCGAATGCAATGGGCGGGCGTATTACAAAATTAAATTTGGAAAATATTGTGTATCAATACATCGTTTTTCGGTAATAATTTTTATAAATGCGTTTCAGCCGCAATTTTAGGGGCTTATTCCCATAAAAATTTTATGTAGAGGTATTGATTTTCTTTAAAAATCATGCTATTATAACTTGTACTGTCTAGTAAATCAAGGAGGTGTAACCTATGCCGAACATCAAATCTTCCAAAAAGAGAGTGCTTGTCAGCAAGAGAAAGACTCTTCACAATAAAGCTGTTAAGACGAATCTGAGAACGATTTTGAAAAGAGCCGATGAAGCAATTGCTACCGGTGCTGCCGACAGCGCTGAGGCTGTGAAAGTGGCGATCAGAAAAGTGGATCAGGCTGTCGCGAAGAACCTGCTGCACAAAAATACTGCCGCACACAAAAAATCCGCATTGATGAAGAAGCTCGCTACTGCTTCGAAGTAAGCGGACGGCTGGGCGAACACATCCGTTTTTGAAACACTGTCACCAATGGTGGCGGTGTTTTTGTTTTCTAGTTGACGAGGCTTGATTTTTGCGGTATGATAACAAAAACACGCACCCGCCAAAGGAGGGCTTGCAAATGAATAAACGAAAATCTTTGTTTTCTATGATGCTTCCATACGCGGCTGCATTGCTGCTGCTGTGCGTTGCGGCAGGCTATTCCATCTACCGCTATGCCAGCGAGCGCGCTTATTATGAGAGATGGAAGGATTATGACGACTGTGGGCTTGCTTGATGAATCAGCGCAGTTAACCGGGGCTTCGGTTATAACTGTTTTGGCAAAGCGAGGCTTGCTTTTGTTTAAATCCGCGCTTTGCTTTTTTGTCTGCATCCTTCTATTGCTTTGGACGGATTTCGACGCCTTTTCTGGTACACTTCCATGGTATCGCGCTATGATCCCGCTTTGCCTTGCGGCCTTAGCCGCTGGGTTTGGGCTGTTTTTCTTGTTTTATGCCGGAAAGCGGCTGGAACTTTTGGAAGATGGAATCCGTTACCGAACGCTCTTTTTTAAATTAGAAGTACCCTATTCGCAAATTGTTCGTGTTCAGCTTTCATTAGAAGACGGAAAAGGCATGTTTGCAGGAAACCGCAGGTATTCTTATCACAGCGCGTCTCCGGTTTCTATGCTGTCTTTGTCGCTGAGTGACGGACGAAATTGGTCGTTTGGTTCCAATTTTTTCAGGGGATTGGAGCAGGCTGATATTGAAATGAAAAAACGAATGATGCATCACCCGCAATAGAAAAAAGAGCCGGCTGCGTTTCGCAGCCGGCTCTTTTTGCGTTACAGCAATTGATAATTTTTTAGAACTTCGCGGTGTGTAAGCCATTCCAAACATTTTTCAAGCATGACCCCATACCGTGTATCGGTTCCGTAACTAAACGTAATTTTAATTGCAAGTTCCACAAAGCGGGTAGCGCGATCCATTGCAATCGGGAAACTGTCGCCTGTCACCATCGAACCGGTCAAAACGCTGGCGTAAATATCGCCGGTGCCTGGATAAGAAGTTGGAACATAATCATAGCCGACGTACGAAAAGGCGTTCTGTCCTTTGTCATAACCGACATTGGCACAGCCGTTGGTCATTTCAACTCCTGTAATCACCACATAGCGCGGCCCGAGTTCCGAAAGCCGCACAAGCATGCTTTTGAGTTTTTGACGCGTCAGCGGCTCGTGCTGAAACGGTTCTCCCAGCAGCAGATACGCTTCGGTTGGGTTCGGCGTAATGACATCGGCGGATTGCACCAGCATTTTCATTTTTTCCCGCAGTGCAGGTGTGCAGGTGCGATACGGTTTCCCGTGATCCCCCATGACTGGGTCGACCACAGCGAGTGCCTTCGGATATTCGGCAATAAAAGCCTGCATGTCATCCGCTTGCGAAGGATTTGATAAAAATCCGGAATAAATTCCCTCAAATTCCAGTTTTAGGCGCTTATAATGGTCAACACAAGGGCTTATGTAATCGGTTAGATCCCGATATTCCACATCGCCCAAATTACCAGTATGCGTGGAAAGAACAGCGGTTGGGATCGGGCAGACCTGTATGCCCATTGAGGACAGCGTCGGAATTACAACGGCAAGGGAACTTCTCCCAAAACCGGCAAGGCCATGAATGGCCGCAACACGCGGCGGACGATTTTGCAATAGATTCACCAGCTTTTCATTTCAAAATTTTTGATAAATTGAGGTAGTAAGGAAAACTTGTTTCCAAAAAGTTGCGTAATGATTTTGCTGTGTCGGGATACAATAAAAAAGCGAGCTATCGCGAAAAAATCGGGAGGTCGGAAAAGTATGAACAAAGCAACCACTACTGCCGTTACCGGGATTGCCGTAGCCATGGCCGCCGGCACTGCAGCTTATATGATGGCCGGAAACCGCAATCAAAATACAGGCAGAAGAATCAAAAAAAATGCATCAAAAGTAATCAAAACCCTCGGTAACATGCTGGACAGCGTAGAATATATGATACGCTGACGCCGGCCAATCATACGCGGGAATCCTTCCCGCGTTTCTACATAGATTAACCGATTTGAATTTTTCCTTCCGGCAGGATTTCTCTGCGGTTTGCCTTTGGACGCATTGCAAGCGCAAGGAAAAACGTGACCGGTCCAAGACGCCCGATATACATGGAAAAGATGAGCAAAAGCTTGGAAAGCGTGTTCGCAACCGATGTGACGCCGGATGACAGCCCGACGGTCGCAAAAGCGGAAACGCTCTCAAACAGTGCATCGATGCCGGAAATGGCATGGGTGTTTTTCATGGTTACAATAATGCATACGGTTGTGATGGAAACGGCAAGTCCGCCCAAGATTCCGACCGCAAACGACTTATATACCGCATTTTTGAGGACACGGCGATGAAAAATTGTGGTATCTTCATTGCCGCGGATGACACAATATACCGTCATAAAAATAACTGCGGCAGTCGTACATTTGATACCGCCGCCGGTCGATCCTGGAGCCGCACCAATAAACATCAGCAGACTGGATAAAAACTTTGTGATATCATGCAGTCGTTCGATCGAAATGGTATTGAATCCTGCTGTACGGCAGGAAACCGAATGGAACCACGATGCAAGAAGTTTTTGCCCCGGGGTGGATAAAGCACCTAACGTTTCCGGATTGTTCCATTCCAGCAAAGCGGTAATCAGCATACCCAAAACAAGCAATACTCCTGTAATCACAAGCACGATGCGTGTGTGCAAAGTCAGCTGACGGCGGTTTTTATGTGCCGCAATAATGTCGTGGATTACGATGAATCCGATTCCGCCGATAATGATTAGCAGACCGATGGTAATCAGCACGGTTGGATGATTATTATAATTGGTTAAAGAGACAAACGGCGCTTCTCGCCCTAACACGTCAAATCCGGCATTGCAAAATGCGGAAATCGATAGAAATATCGAAATATAAATGCCATCTGTTCCGTATTTCGGGACAAATACGGTCATCAGCACGAGTGCGCCGATCAGTTCTACAACCAGAGCGGTGACAATTACGATTTTAACTAAAAATTGAACATCCGAATCAATGGATGACACCGACTCCTGCGCCAAATGCATCCCGCGCAGACCGAGTTTGCGCCCGATTGCGATATTAAAAAATACCGTCAATGTGACCAATCCAAGTCCGCCGATCTGAATGAGACAAAGGATGACGGTTTGTCCAAAAATCGACCAATGCGTAAATGTATCAAACACGACAAGTCCGGTCACACAAGTTGCGGATGTTGCAGTGAAGATACAATCGAGAAAAGAAGTCATCTCCTGGTTTCTGCTGGAAATGGGAAGCATCAAAAGCAACGTTCCCAGTAAAATCACGGCCGCAAAGCTCAAGGTAATGGTTCTGGTAGGAGATAAAAATAGGAATTTTTTTGCTGACCCACGATTATTCAAGAACATCGCCTGCCCTTACTTTAATATGTGTTCATTACACATTTTGTTTGTTTTGTAAATATCTTTTTGCTTCACTGACCAGTCGTTTATCATTTTTAAAGGATACCATTTTGTCCACATCGTCCAAACGGCACCAGCGGTATTCGCTGATTTCCTCCTCTTGTTTACGGACGGTATCGTCTCCCTGCGGAGTACCTAAAAAATAAACAACCTGTTTTTTGACGTGGGGCTTGGGAAAATATTCAACACTTTGGCGGAACCCATCCATAAGCGATACATCCAAACCGGTTTCCTCTTTGATTTCCCGCAGAGCGGTTTGCAGTTCGTTTTCTCCGGATTCTACATGTCCTTTTGGGAACGACCAGTGGCCGCCGCATCGGTGTTTAATAAGTAAAAGCTCTGTTTTTCCGTCATTTTTGCGGAAAACCAGTGCCCCGCAAGATTTTTCTCTTATCACGTTGGTTTCACAATCCTCTCACAGACGCCGTGCGCCCTTTTTTTAAAAGCGCCCACACATTCGCCGCGGGCGCTATGCCTTATGATTAAGCTCGGCATATACAGTTATTAATATACCACGACATTATTACTTTTAAAAGTCCTTTTGTTATATTTTCATCTTGTTGACTTTCGTTTTGGTTGACAAATAGCATCGACTAAACTATAATAATTAGGCTGTGCGTTTGTAGCTCAGTCGGATAGAGCGACCGCCTCCTAAGCGGTAGGTCGGAGGTTCGAATCCCCTCAAGCGCACCACCAAATAGAGTTTGGACGTATTTTGCGTTCGGGCTCTTTTTTTGTTATAAAACCCCTTTCTGAATATTTTGTGGATTTACAGAAATATTATAATTAATACACTGTAAAGGAGATATTCATATGAACAAAAAGCGTGCAAGTGAAATCGTAGCTTCACCGGTTATGGTTCATGTAACCTATAATGGAGATCCAATTTATATTGAAAATGTAAACGGCGACGATGCAACAGCAGAGATTCATTCTCTTAAAGAACCTAACAAAAGTCAAAAAGTTGAATTATCAAATTTAATAGAACATTAAAGCAGAGCGATAAAAGAAAACGGAAATCTATGCAAAGGTGAGCAAACCAATGCATAGATTTTTTTCTGCTTTTGGATAAACTTACTGAAACGCTTTTAGCACATATTTATTTTGCGCAAGGAAATTCTAATAAAAGCGGCAATTCAAAATTAGGAGGTGTTAACAATGGATGAAACAAATAATTTGGCAATCAATACGTTAGATGAAGTTCCAAATCCGGATACAAATGCGAAAGAAATTGTCGGTCTTGTGAAAGAAAAGGGCAGGATTTCCGGTTATCAGTTATCCGACGGAAAGATTCTCTCCAAACAGGAGGGCGTCAATCTGGCAAAGCAGGGTCAAATTAAAGGTGTCGGAGTTGCCAGCCGACATGGTACGCAGTATTTAAAATCGATTCCCGACGGTACGGAAAACAATAACTTGGGAAATCTGCCGACTGTACAGTAAAACTGCATAAATACAAAAATCCATGTGTAAGGATACCCTCACATGGATTTTTTGCTTTGTTATGATACAATGGAAACACAAGTTGGAGGATGTTATATGAAAATAAAAAAACCGAAACATAGAATGTTAAAAATTATCGAAATCGCAGGAATTACTTCGATGTCTATCATTTTAGTTCTGGACTGTTTTTTTGACTTTTATAATAAATTCCCCTACATCTTTCTTTGTGTTTTATTAATCAATATAGTTGGTTTTGTTTTTACACTGCGTAACAGATAATTTATAAATTGATGAGCAGGGCGTTGATTTTTTCTCCTAACAGAACACGCTCGCGATAAACCCACTGCTCGTCAAATTCCAAATTAAAGTTTTTGGAAAACGAATAATATAAATTCAGTTTTTGATAATAGATTTCCAGTTCGGATAGAGTTTGAGCAAAACAGGTCGGCTTAGAAAGTTCGGTGCTTTGCGCAACAAAATAATCCTCGATAAAATCCATTAGGCAGTCGAGCAGTTCAGGTTTGCTGACGTCAAACGGCAGACGCATGAGCTTGTATTGGTCTTCTTCCGGCAGATTATATTGCTTGACGGATTCTAAAATCAAAAGAAAATCGCGGATATCCATTTTCCGGTAATAACCGAGTGTTTTATGCCGTGTGCTCCAAAGCGCCAGTTTTTGACTGAGCGGCAGATTTCGAATGTTGAGAATTTCTTCACTTGGCCCGATGACCGCGGTTTTCAGCGGCGAATCCGGCTGTTCCAAGCTTTCGCAGATATACGGCTGATCCAAACTGTTTGTTCCGACATATCCAATTTCGTAAATGCCTTGGCGGCCTGCCCGTCCGCCGATCTGCTTGATTTCCTGCGAAGTCAGAAACCGCACTTCTTCGCCGTCAAATTTCTGCATGCTCATAAAAATGATGCGTCGGATGGGTAAATTTACCCCCATGCCGATTGCGTCGGTGGTGACCAAAACGCTGGTTTCACCGTTCAAAAACATCGCATACTGTTTTTTGCGGACTTCGGGCGGCAGGTCACCGTAAATGATGCTGGTTTTGATTCCTCTGTCCATATAATTTTTAGATATTTCAAGAACGCGCTGTTTGGAAAAGACGACTAAAGCATCCCCTTTTTCCGTATCGTGAAATTCAAAGGGTTTGTCGTAGATTTCGAGAGGAGTCTGTCGGAAGTATTCTTTGATCTCATACTGATCGCCGCAGTCTTCTATGATTTTGAGAAGCAGAGTTTTTGCGTTAAATGCACCGCACACATGGATTTCCGGGCATAATAGCCCAAGCAGGGCACGCGTCCAAGCTTGTCCACGCTGAGAATTGCCGATCATTTGGATTTCGTCGATGACAGCAACCTCATATTCTTTGGTTATATTCAGTTTTTCAACGGTCGAACTGACATGCTGTGCTCCGTCCACGATGATTTCTTCTTCTCCGGTAATCAGACTGCACGGAACACCATCCTCGTTGAGTCTTTCAAAAATTTCTAATGCCAAGATTCGCAGCGGAGCCAAATAAACGCCGCTGTGTGCCTGCTTGAGGCGCTGAATGGCATTGTACGTTTTTCCGGTATTGGTTTCTCCAAGATGCATATGGATGGTTCTCTGCATTGCTCGGGCATGTGGGTACTCGTCTTTCGGGTTCTTTGGAAAATAGCGTTTAAATTGTTCCGCAACTAAATCCGGAATATGGCTCGACATCAGTACGGCAATGATGCCGGAACTGAGATAGCCTTCATGGTCTTTTTTTACAACTTCCTCAAAGTCATAATCCGTTCGATTCTTTTTATTATAAAATGCCAGCAGGCGAACCGAAATTTCATCCAAAAGGCGTACCCAGTCTGCATACAGACGGTTGTAGCCTCGGATGTGTTTGTGCTCTAACTGTGAGAGCGCTTTGATTTTTTTGCGCACACTTTTTTCGTGATTCCATAGATTCGAATTTTTCGAATGCCGCACGATGTTTCTCGTCTGCGCCAATTGGGACTTGAGTTTTTCAAATTCCCGCAGTGCTCTTTGACTTTTTTTCATGTTCATTCAACCATTCTGCCAATTGATATACCGTTATTATGCGGATTTATCCGGTCGATATTTATAAAAAAACCCGGTTCCTTCCCAAAAGAAAAGGAGCCGGGTTTTGTTTGTTTATGATTAATCTTTAAATTCGATTTCAATACTGCCGTCTTCGCTGTCGTAACGGGAGCTCTTTCTGGGTTTAAAGGTAAAATCGTAGCTGCGGCCTTCGCGCACCTCTGTGCTGCTGGAGGAATCCCATTTAAACGAACCTTTTACAAGGTCACCGTTGTCGTCCCGTGCTTCCACAGCGTCCTCAAGTGCATCTGTCAAATCACGCAGTTTGTCGCCATCTTTTGCACTTAAAACTTTTGTGTCGTAGTGCAGAGAAATGTCACCGAATGCGCCGTCGACATAGATCATAACTTTGCTCTTGACGGGCTCATACGACTCGTCATCGGGGGTAAAGGTAAACGGATAACTGCGGTCATCGTCATCCAGCTCTGCATAACGAGGATAGTTCCAAGTGCATTCGCCCTCGACGGTATCATAGGTACGAGTATCATATGCGTACACATTGTCGTTTAGATCATCCAATAGATCCAATAAACGATCGTCTTCATTGCCTTCAAGCGGATCGATTTCCAACCGAATTTTGGCTGTTGACGTTTTGGTGGGTTTGGATGTTTTTACGGGATTTTTTGCAACCGTAGGCTTGGTAACAGCGGCGCCTTTTTCAACCGTTACGGTCGCTTTTGCATCGGTTTTTGTTGTTTTGGTGACTTTTGCACCTTTTCTTACGGTAACTTTTGCCGCGGCAGACAGATTCATGGTCGAAACTTTGCCGCTTACTGAAATTTTATTCGGGGATGCGACGGAAAGCTTTGTTACATTGGCAGTTGTGCCGATCGAAACAACGACATCATCCTGCAGCGCTTTTTTAACGGAAACGGAATTGAGCGTTCCCTCTACATTCATGGTTGTTTGTTTGCCAAGCGAAATATAACGACTCTTTCCAGTGGAATCAATAAAGTTGAGCAGTAGGTTTCCGGTTTTGCCGGTTGTAAACGCAACATCTGTTGATTTAAGCGCATAGCCGGCAACAGCTTTTCCGCTTTTTGTCAATGATAATTTTTTGCCGGTCACCTTGACGCCATACGGCAGAGTCGTCGTCGTCGCAGCGCTGACCGCGACAGCAGTGCTTACCGTAATTGCTGCCGCCAGGGCGAGTGAAGTTAATTTTTTTCCAATCGATCTGATCATTTGTCACCCTTCTTTTCTACATATTTTAAATGAAAGCATTCAAATAAAGCTTTTTCCTATTATACCATAAATACATTGGAAGTAAATGGAGGATTGTCGCAAAACATAAGCAAAGAAACGGCCGAATCTACATTCAGTTTGACAATTTTGCAGGAATTTCAGCTTTGCGATTGTTGCGGGGTACAGCACGTTCTTTTAGCCCTCTTCACTGCATATAGATGAATAGACAGAATAGCAGGGGAGGCTTTATCTTGAAAGGATTGCCGGAGGAACGTGCCATAACGTTCGCACATTACATTATTGACAATAATACGACCGTTCGAGCCGCCGCAAAGGAATTTCATATAAGCAAAAGTACAGTACATAAAGACGTTACGGACCGGCTGAAAAAAATCAACCCCAATATTTACGCACAAGTGAAGGCGGTTTTGGAGCATAACAAATCAGAACGGCATATTCGTGGTGGAATTGCGACAAGAGAAAAATATGCGAGGATGAAAGCGCAACAATAAAAAAGGCGGGCACAAGTGATTTGTGCCCGCCTTTTCTTATGGATACTGACTGTGCTTGTTCCAATTAAGAAACGATCTGATATATCTAATTAAAAATGATTTTGACGTTCATCCGCTCGATAAGGACAAGTATGCAGGATATGGCAGTGGTTAATCACGCATATTTCTAATTTGCCGCTTGTGTTTTAAAATTTGCTATGCTATAATACAGTCATCTGATATATTAGAAATTACGGATGCTCGGATTATATTGCAAAGAGGGAAGTAAAATATGTCAAATTACATTAAAGAAGTCAATCTTTACAGCGCGATTTCAAAAATGAGCCGCCCAATTGCGGATGCGACCCATGAAATTTCAGATATTAAGTTTTATGTTGTGGAACTTGTGACCGAAAAAGGCATTAAGGGACAAGGTTATCTTCTAAGTTTCCATTATTCTCCGGAAGCAATCGAGGGAGCGCTTAAAGACCTCAAGCGTTTTCTCACCGAAAATCGTTTTGAAGTCAACGAAATGATTCGCATGAAGCAGATGTATGAAGTGGAGTGCGAATATTTTGGAAATCCCGGACTTCTGCGCTGGGCGCAGGCGGCCGCAAACGTTGCTATGTGGGATGCATGGGGCAAAACGCTGGGTCAGCCGGTTTGGAAACTTCTGGGCAGCAACGGCAAAAAGATTCCGGTTTATGGCAGCGGCGGATGGCTCAACTATACCGACGAGGAGCTGCTCGACGAAGTCTGCGGATATAAAGCACGCGGCTTTACGGCAGTCAAAGTAAAAGTGGGAAGCCCTGATATTGAGCGCGATCTGCGCAGAATGCGCATGGTGCGGGAAGCGATTGGCGATTCGATGCGCATTATGATTGATGCCAACCAAGGCATGGATGTTCCAAGTGCGATTAAGCTGTCCAATCTTGCCAAAGATATCGGTATTCACTGGTTTGAAGAACCGGTGGCAAACACGGATTTTGCCGGATACGAAACGATTCGCGCGAAGACCGGAATCAGCCTTGCAATGGGCGAACGGGAATACAATGACAGTGCTCTGCTGGATTTAATCCGCCGCAATGCGCTTGATCTTTGGCAGCCCGACATTATTCGAATTGGCGGCGTAGAGGCTTGGCGCGAATCGGCGGCACTTGCCGACGCATACCATATTCCCTGCCTGCCGCACTATTATAAAGATTATGACGTACCGCTTTTGGCGACTATTGCAAATCCCTGCGGTGCGGAGAGCTTTGACTGGATTGATGGAATCATCGACAATACGATGCGTATAGAAAATGGTTATGCAATGCTGCGTGATGGCGCGGGCTGGGGATTCAGCTTTAAAGAAGAATTCCTCAAGCCAATTCAATAAGGGGGCTTATACATGTTTGACTTAACCGGAAGAGTTGGCATCGTCACGGGTGCATCCAGCGGCATCGGATACGCAACCGCGAATGTTCTCGCGCAGGCGGGAGCAACGGTTTATGCAATCAGCCGCAGTGGCGCGGTAAAAGACAAAGATGCCTTTGTTCATGAAAATATTGTGCATATCAAAGGTGACATCTGTGACAACCAACGCATGGAAGAAATTGTACAGGAAATCGGCGAACGGGACGGGATTGATTTTCTCATCAATAACGCTGGAATTACCGTGAAAAAACGCGCAGAAGAGCTGACATATGAGGAATTTGACCGTGTTCAAAAGGTCAATGTAAATGGCATGTTTTGGTTGAGCCGTCTATGCTATCCTTATCTGAAAGCATCCAAACATGTTGGTCGCATTGTGAATATTTCCAGTATGGCGGCACACCTCGGATTTTCGCAGGTTGTCCCTTACTGTGCAAGCAAAAGTGCAGTTCTAGGGCTGACGCGCGGTCTTGCCATTGAATGGACGCATGACAATATTACGGTCAACAGCATTGCGCCGGGCTGGTATCCGTCTGAACTGTCCAAACAGGTGATGGACGAAGATCGGCGTCAAAAGATTCTGAACCGAATTCCGATGCATAAATTCGGTGACACCAAGGATTTGGGCGCAATGGCGCAGTTCCTACTGTCGGACAGCGCGGCATATATCACAGGCTGTGATTTTCCCGTTGACGGCGGTGCGCTTGCATTTGGATTTTAAAAAAATAGGATGAAATATAACAGCCGCGGTCAGACAAAATGCCTGACTGCGGCTGTTTTTGTATATTACTATGCATTTGCATTTTCTTCATGACGCAGAGTTTCCAAAGAGGAGAGCAGGGAATGATTGATGTGTTCGGTGAATGCGGCTTCGATTTCCTGATCATCCTCCATAAGAATGGCGCGTATGATTCGCCTGTGTTCCGCAAGGGTATCCTGACGGGGAGAATTGCGGTGCTGGAGCATGCTTAGGATGCCGACTCGGTAGGTGTCCTGCATAATTTCGCGGAACGAGCGGGACAGACGGGTGTTGCCGGGAGCGTCCACGATAAATTGATGGAATTCGATATCCAGCGCATAAAACTGACGCTCATCTTCCAATTTCGTGCAAGTTTTTAATGCATCAAATCTTCTTTCAAAATCCAAAAGCGTGATGCTGTCGATTTGATTTTTGTATTTGATTGCAACGGTAGGTTCAATCAGTTTCCGGATTTGGTAAAGCTGTGCGGTATCTTCCGGCAAGATTCGCTTCGCGCGGGTGCCGCTGCGCGGATAAATTTCGATTAGATTCTCTTTTTGCAGCATCAGCAGGGCTTCTCTGACAGGTGTGCGTCCTGCACCGATGGTCTCGGCAATCTGCTTTTCGCTGATGTCCTGACCGGGATAAAATTCACAATTGAGTACCTTATCTTTTATAAATTGATAGGCAATATCTTTCAGATTTGTGACTGCCTCCATCATATACCCCCTTTGGTAAATATATCAGTTGTAATTAGTATAGCAGAATTTAACCAAATAGCAATCATAAACAAAAAGATAGAGTAAAAAACAGCAATTTAGATAATTGAATTTCAACAGATTGAATGGTATGATAAAGATAATCTAATATATCAGTTTTATTACAAGTTATGTAAAAGCATAAAAACAGACTGTTGAGAATGGAATATATGTTTAAATTTGTCTATTTAATACAATTATTTCATCAATACAACAAAGAAACAAATATATCAAAAAAGGAGAGGGAACATGAAGGCTCTGTTGTTGAAGGAAAAATATCAGTTAGAAATGACAGACCGTGATACTCCTGTCAGAGAAGAAAACGAAGCGCTGATTCGCGTACTTGCGGTGAGCGTATGCGGTTCTGATATTCATTCCTACAAAGGAGAAAATGCACTTCTAACCTATCCGTGTGTCATGGGTCATGAAGTTTGCGGTGAAGTTACCGAAGCACCTGCTGACAGCGGGTTTCAATCAGGTGACCGAGTGGTGCTGATTCCATACCTCAATTGTGGACACTGCATTGCCTGCCGAAAAGGAAAAACCAACTGCTGCGAAGATTTGACGGTTTATGGTGTCCATAAGGATGGTGCAATGGCAGAATATATCACCGCACCCGTTTCTCATTTAATGAAATTACCTGACGGAATTGATGTGCGAGCGGCGGCAGTAATTGAACCACTTGCAATTAGCGCACATGCCGCGTGGAGAGCACAAATTCAGCCCGGAGAAACCGTATTGGTGGCGGGTGCAGGACCAATTGGACTTGGAGCGGCAGAAGTTGCCAAAACATATGGAGCGCGTGTATTGATTGCGGATACCGACGAAAAGCGCAGAGAATTCGTAAAAACACAATTTGGATACGAACATCCTCTCAATCCGCTCGACCCCGATTACCGCAACCAGCTTGCCGAACTGACGAATGGTGATTTCCCCGATAAAATCATTGATTCGACCGGAAACAATTACTCGATGCAGGCAAATATTCAAAATCTTTGTCAAGGAGGTCGGATGGTATATGTCGGAATTTGGCAGGCAGATTTGACATTCCGACATCTGGACTTTCACAAACGCGAAGCAGAATTGGTTGGAAGCCGCGGCGCACGCAGGGAGGATTTTAGGTATGTAATTGATTGCATGGCTCAAAAAAAGCTGTTCCCTGAGCGGTTTATCACCCATGAAGCACCTTTTACCAATGCAAAAGAGGCGCTGGAAGAATGGATTTCAAAAGGCGGAAAAGTATTTAAAGCAGTCATCACCATGTAAATTTAAATTTATAAAAAGTGAGGAGAAACTATGAAATTAAAATCAATGATAGCTTCTGTATTAGCGGTCACACTTACTGCGGGTCTGTTGAGCGCCTGTGGTTCCTCTAAACAAGCATCCTCCACCGAATCTTCAGAAAAGCCGGCATCCAGCGCAAGTGAAGCGGCGGATGAAGGAGAACCGATTCTGCTTCAAATCGGGTATGAAAACAATCCTGGTGAACCGATTGATTTGGCCTGCAATGAGTGGAAAAATCTATTGGAAGAAAAGAGCGGCGGCTCGATTCAAGTAGAACTGTTTCCTTCCAGCCAATTGGGCAACAAGACCGATTTAATCGATCAGATGATTGCGGGAGCACCGGTGTGTACGATCGCAGACGGAGCATTCTATGCGGAACGCGGCGTACCGGATTTCGGAATTGTTTTTGCGCCATATCTGTTTGATTCATGGGAAGAATGCTGGAAACTGACAAAGAGCGATTGGTATCAGGAACAAAGCGCAAAATTAGAAGAAAACGGACTGAAACTGTTGGCATCCAACTGGATCTATGGCGAACGTCATACCATGACGAAAAAACCGGTTCATACACCGGATGATCTGAAAGGTATGAAAGTACGTGTTGCAAACAGCATGATATTCATCAAAGGATTTGAAGCTCTTGGAGCAACCCCGACTCCAATGGCACTCGGTGATGTTTATACCGCACTTCAGCAGGGCACCATAGATGGATTGGAAAATCCTTTGCCGGTTCTTTATAATGGTAAATTCCAGGAAGTCACAAAATATCTTATTTTGGACGGACACATCAAAAACTTTACCACTTGGGTGGTTGGCTCAGACTTCTTTAACAGCCTGACTGCAGATCAGCAGAAGCTATTGGTTGAAACTGCGGAAGAAGCTGGACTTAAGAATAATGATTTCCAAGCCGAGGCAGAAAAAGAAGTATTGGACAAGCTGATTGAAGAAGGAGTTACTGTTTACGAGCCGACTTCAGAGGAAAAAGAAGCGTTCCGTGAAGCGGCATTAAAGTTCTATGAATATCCGGAAATTTCCGAATCATGGAGTGATGGGCTTTATGAAACAGTCAATGCAATTCTAAAAGCATAAGAACGTTCGGACAAGTGGGGAAAGCGTCTTCGCTTTCCCCATTCTTGATAGGGGGGAATATCGTGTCCAAAAAAAAGTGGGTTAACGCTGTCTTAAATGTAGATGTGCTTTTGGCAGGTATCTGCTTAATTATCCTTGTAGCCATCACATTTTTAGGTGTTATCATGCGTTATTTTTTCAATAATCCATTTGTTTGGCAGGAAGAGATTCAGCTTTGGCTATTCCTATGGATAGCATTCTTCGGAGGAAGCGCAGCGTTCCGAACAAAAAACCATGTGGAGATTGATATGGTGGTGGAGCTTCTGCCCTCAAAAGTTCAGAAACTTGTGCAAATCCTCATATATGCGGTTGTTGTAATTGTGCTTGGTTATCTGTGCGGAAAAGGAATGAAGATGGTTGAGCAGTTTATTGCGACCAATAAATCAACGTTTGTATTAAGTGTACCCAGTTCACTTATCTATTCTGTGGTGCCGATTGGCTGTATTCTTATGATTATCAACTACACGATGGTGGTTTGGCAGGATTATTTTGCAAAAGGCAAAAAGGAGGGTGACGAATGAATCCGATTGTAATTGCTACGATTGTACTCCTAGTTGCTTTGTTTATGAAAGTGCCGGTGTTTATATCGGTTATGGCCGGATCGATGTCTTACTTTATGCTGGCATCGGGGGTTCCGGCTCAGATTTTTTCACAGCGTGTTTCTTCCGGAATGGAGAGCATAACGCTGTTGGCGGTTCCGTTTTTTGTCGCGGCCGGTGTATTTATGAACTATTCGGGTGTTACAAAACGAGTGATGGATTTTTGCAGTGTGATGACCGGAAGAATGTCCGGCGGACTTGCACAGGTCAATATTCTGCTTTCTACCTTGATGGGCGGTTTGTCCGGTTCCGCTTTGGCGGATGCCGCAATGGAAGCGAATATGCTCTGCCCGGAAATGGAGAAAAAAGGATTTTCCAAAGAATTCGCCTCCGTCGTAACCGCTACCTCGTCCATGATTACACCATTGATTCCTCCGGGAATTGCAATGATTTTGTACGGCTCAATTGCCAATGTTTCGATTGGTAAATTATTTGTTTCAGGAATCGGCGTAGGCTTTTTGCTTTGTTCTGCAATGATGATTTTGGTATCTCGTATTTCCAAAAAGCGTGGGTATGTGCCTTTGCGGTCACAGCCTCTGCCCAAAGGAGAATTTGCAGGCGTATTAAAAAAGGCGGCACTGCCGCTCTGTCTGCCAATTATTATTATTGGCGGGATTCGTTTGGGAATTTTTACTCCTACAGAAGCGGGATCAATCGCAATTCTCTATGCGCTTTTGCTTGGGTTTATTTATCGTGAATTGAATGTTGGCTCGTTTTGGCAGGGAGTAAAAGAAACAGTCATCACAACAGCGTCGATCATGCTGATTGTTGGTGCGGCTTCATCGTTTGCTTGGGTTTTAACCCGCGAACGAATTCCTCAAAAACTGACCGAACTCATTGTACAAGTTATAGCCAATAAGTACCTATTTTTGCTGGTCGTAAACATTTTCCTGCTGTTTGTTGGTATGTTTATTGAAGGCAATGCTGCAATGATCGTCCTTGTACCGCTTTTGGCACCAATCGCTACGGCCTACGGAATTGATGAAATCCAGTTCGCCATGATATTCATCTTTAACATGGCAATCGGATCATTGTCACCACCAATGGGAACGCTTATGTTTGTTACCTGTGGTGTTACAAAATGTAAGATCAAATCGTTTATACGCGAAGCAGTGCCGTTTTATATCATGCTTGTAATTTGTTTGCTGCTGCTCACGTTTGTTCCCTTTGTATCAACAGGGCTGGTATCCTTGGTTTATTAAAAGCGATACTGTTTCCTGTACAGAATAGCATGTTTCTGCCGACGATCGTTTTAGACGAAAGAATAAAGAGGATGCCCAATTGGGCATCCTCTTTTGCTGTATTTATAAAACAATGTTTCTTATTTTTATTTTTCATGATAAACTAATGATATAGAAATAATAATGATACTGAAGGGGAAAAATATGAAAAAATGGTTGTCGGTCGTGCTTTCGCTTCTTTTTGTTTTTGCGTTAACGGGTTGTAAAAACGGTACTTCACAAAATCCTGAAACGGAAGCAATTGCAAAAACCCTCTCGAATTCGATCACATTTCCTGCTTACCAAGTGGAGAATCCACAAAATGTAGACTACATAAACGAAATTAACAATACTGCTAAATTTACAGTAAATGTGGATTTTCCTGAAAATTGGACGCTCAAAGATTCAAAGGGCGAAGAAACGGTGCCCACAGGCGAATTTTATACGCCGCTTTACATTTATGAAGCAGAGAAACTGATTGGATATATTGGTTTTAATCGATTTGAACCGTATACAGATGAAATAGCACAAGAGCAATATTACCAAACCGTTTACCCAAATTTGCGGCTGTCATCGATGTTTGCGTGGGATCCCTATACTGCGGTAAAGACGACCGATACATCTGAAACTGGGCGGGCTGAAATATGGTACGTGGATGAAAAAGAGATGGATCATCACCCGGGTGCAATGCCGGATGTGCCATCTTTTGAAACAGTAGGCATCCTATCATACGATAAGGAACTCAAAGTATATATTGGGATAGCGTTTATGCCGGACACCGTTGACAAAACACAAGCACAAGCCATTGCAAAGACGGTCAGTCTTTCATTGGCTGAATAAAAATACGGAGCATGCAATCAGGCGGCATCAAATTGATGCCGCCTGTTTTTATAAATTCGATTACTTACCGAATGCGGTGCGATAAACTTCCAAAATCAGTTCTTTTGTGCAGGGTCTCGGGTTGCCGCCTGTGCACACGTCCGCCATTGCCGCATCCGCAAGCGCTTCAAGGTCTTCTTCTTTTACGCCGATTTCTTTGAGTGTTTCCGGAATATTGACGTCATGCGAAAGCTGTTTAACGGCATCAATTGCCGCTTTGCGATACTCCGCCTGCGACATTTCGTCAACGCCTTTCACGCCCATAACGCGAGCGATTTCGCGGAATTTTTCGCCTGTGTAATCGGCGTTAAATTCCATGACATAGGGGAGAAGAACCGCATTTGCGATACCATGCGGGGTGTTATAAAATGCACCCAGAGGATGCGCCATCCCATGGACAACACCCAATCCTACATTGGAAAATGCCATGCCGGTCACATATTGACCCAATGCCATGTCTTCGCGGCCTTTCGGGTCGTTCTCAACTGCTTTGCGCAGAGAGCGCGAAATCAGCTCGACTGCTTTGAGGTTCAGTGTATCGGCAAGTTCCCATGCACCTAAAGTTGTGTAACCTTCAATTGCATGAGTCAGAGCGTCCATACCAGTTGCGGCGGTCAGCCCTTTGGGCATGCTGGACATCATGTCCGGATCCACAACGGCAACGACTGGGATATCGTGCGGGTCAACACAGACAAATTTTCTGCGTTTTACCTGATCGGTAACGACATAGTTGATGGTTGCCTCTGCGGCAGTTCCTGCGGTGGTTGCAACAGCAATAACCGGAACGCTCTTGTTTTTGGTTGGTGCCAAGCCTTCCAGCGATACCACATCAGAAAATTCCGGGTTATTGATAATGATGCCGATACCTTTTGCGGTATCCTGTGGAGAGCCGCCGCCAATGGCAATCATATAATCCGCGCCGGAATCTTTAAACACCTTAACGCCGTCCTGCACAATGGCAACGCTCGGGTTGGCTTTTACCTTGTCGTAAATTTCATAAGCCAGTCCATCTGCATCCAGCAAATCGGTCACTTTGTTTACAACGTTGAATTTTACTAAGTCTGCATCCGTTACAATTAAAGCTTTTTGAAATCCTCTTGCTTTTACTTCCGTCACAATTTCTTTAATTGCCCCTGCCCCGTGATAACTAGTTTCATTGAGAATAAAACGCTTCGCCATGCTGTCTCCTCCTTGTGTCATTTATGAAACATCTATATAAATCTTAGTACATATTATATAAAAGTTCAATATCAACAAAGCACAAAATAACTAGTTAAAGTTTGACTATTAATAAAAATTTATTAAAATTAACAATAGAGCGCCTTGTAAAAGGCGCTCTATCCTATGTACAAAATTTTTATTTAAACTTCGATTCGAATCGGTGTTACCTGCGCGGTGTCCGGATGGATATAAATAATTCCTCTGTTTGCATCTTTTGCATCTTGAATTGTGGAGGAAACCGGATCCAGCGGACTGGTCAAGCGGGTGTCATACACGGCAAGAACAAAGTTTGCGTGATCGATCTGATATTTCCCGCATAACCGGTAACTTTCATTTGTAAGATGGGTTTGTGTCATATGGACGGAGGTGCTCGCCGCAAGAATGGAAAAATAACGATTCCGCCAATCCGGTGTCCATTTCGTAGCTTGCTCTTCGAATGGGATGACACAATGGAGCCGGAGCCCTTTGAGCTTGTCCATCAATGCAAGAACTGCTTCCGCTCCCCACATCGGCGGGCCAACTTCACAGCTGGTGTAAAAATCAGTGACTCCGTTTTGATAGAGAATCACAATCTGACGAATCAGCTCGAGCTTGATTCTTTGACAGCGCCAATCCTCTTCGTCATAACCGAATTGAAACCTTGCGGGATGATGGCCTACCATTGCACAAGATAATGTTGTCACTGGATACCCCCTCCTTTCAAATGATGATAATATAGCTACATTACTATTATATACCAATCGTGTATACATTCAGTGACGTAGTCACGAACAAACTATGAAATTGAAATTATTTAGGATGTAAAAGGCTCTTTTCATTTTCGAAAAGAGCCTATAAAATGCGTCAATCGGACGTCAGCCAATCGGTTTGCTTAGGATTGTCTTTTTGATTATTGGAATACATACGATCTTCTTTTAAAACAAACTTACTGAGCAGATCTTTCATGATTTGAGCCTGCGTGTTGAGTTCTTCGCTCGCCGCGGCACTTTGCTGTGCAGTGGCGGAATCGTTTTGTACAACAGAAGAAATCTGATTGACACCTTCGGTTGTTTGAATCACTGCATTTGCCTGCTCGTTGCTGGCTTTTGCAATTTCATTAACCAGCTGAGAAACATGCTGCGATTTTTCCACAATCGATTTGAAAGACTGAGCCGCTTCATCGGCCAGCTGGGTTCCGTTATCGACTGCGCGAATGGTATTTTCAATCAATTCGGTGGTATTCTTGGCGGCTTTCGCGCTTTTACCTGCTAAATTACGCACTTCGTCCGCGACCACTGCAAACCCTTTTCCTGCCGAGCCTGCTCTTGCCGCTTCAACGGCGGCATTCAGCGCAAGAATGTTGGTTTGAAAAGCAATGTTGTCGATTGTTTTAATGATTTTCCCAATTTCGCTGGAAGTTTCGGTAATATGATTCATCGCCTCGATCAAACTCTGCATCTGCTGATTGCCGTGTTCAATATCCGCAACGGTCTGCATAACGGTTTGATCCGACTGTTGTGCATTTTGTGCATTAAGCTTGATTTGATCGGAAATGCTGTTGACGGTGGTGGTTAATTCTTCAATGGAACTTGCCTGTTCGGTGGCTCCCTGACTAAGAGTTTGGGCGCCGTCGGACACTTGCTCGGCCCCGCTTACAACTTGTTCTGCTGTTTGATTGATTTGTGAAAGGGTATCATTTAAATTGCGTGAGATTTGATTCATGGATGTTTTAATCGGAACAAAATCGCCCGCATAATCGAGGGTAACGGTATGCGTCATGTTGCCGTTTGCAATTTTACCGAGCACATCTGCAATGTTGTTGATATAAGACCGCAGTACGGTAATCATCTGCCGCATGCTATCGGCCAGTTGTCCGAGTTCATCCTTTGACTGATATTTAATCTCTGCGTTTAGATTTCCTTTGGACATTTTATCGGCCGCCTGCTCCAATTCCTCAATGGGGTTTGTAATACTGCGAACGATATAGAAGCTCAGGAAAATCATAATAATCAGCGAAACACCGGCAAACGTCATCAGCAAAGCAAACGCCAGCGTCTGCATCGAAGACCCTTCATTGTAGAAATTTGCGGCGTCTTGTGAAGAGACCTCTTCGATTTGGCTGAGCAGATCCCTTGCTTGCATTAACATCGGTTCATATTCCTGATTATACGTTTCAATGGCTTGTGAATTTTGATTTTTGCTGGAGAATTCAAATATTTTTTCTTTCGTGGCAACGGAGGAATCCATTTTGGCGATAAATTCATCAACCAGCTGGATGCTGCTGCCGGAAGAATTGGTTTTAATGACATCAAGACCGGTTTTTAGCCGTTCCAAAGCGGCTTGACATTGTTCGATATATTGATTCGCGGTCTGCGAATCGCTGGACGTACAGGATTTGATCAAATATTTTTCAGCTTCCTGCATATTCGCACGCATATTGATCGCTTGCGTTGCGACTGTATAGGGTTGTTGGTAGAATGTCGTAAAATTGGACGACAAAACTCCTAAGCAGGAAAGCGCTGTAATCGTGGTTGCAATGAAAAATACGAATGAAATTCCAAAAGCGATGAACAGTTTTTTTCTGATTTTCAGATTTTTCATGAGAACGACCTCTTTCTCTGTTTCATTCCATCTGTTCAGTTCACAATATTCCAAACGCAATCGAAAAGTGCAATTTCAGTCATTCGTTCCGTTTATTTCTATTTTTATTATAGCAAAGCCTTTATACATGTTCAATAAAAAATATAGATTATTTACAATATTATATCGCAACATGTTGAGTAAAGCGAACAAAAGCGCATGAACGCCGCCTGAGCAGGCGGCGTTCATGCGCTGTAACATAGAAAGATTAAAGAGTTTGATTTTGTAAAAGCTTCACGAGTTCTTCTGTTTTGAGCACCTTGCCATACACGATAACTTTACCGTTTACGACAAGCGCGGGTGTGCTCATGACTCCATATGCCGCGATCTGAGAAAAATCCGTGACGTGGTCGATGGCGGCATCTATGCCAAGCTGAGCTAGTGCGGCTTTGGTGTTTGCCTCCAGCTCGTTGCATTTGGCACAGCCGGAACCGAGAACCTTGATGGGTGCATCGGTTGACTCTGCTTTGTTTGCACAGCCCTGATTTTCACATGCTCCACCACAGCTGCAGCCGTTTTGTTTGTCTTTGTTTTTTCCAAAAGAAAAGAGTGCCATAATACGTTCCTCCTAAACAAATAAAAATTGAAATGCGTTAAATAGGTAGCCAATTAAAATAATGCCTATGGTTACGATTACGACAAAAACGCCCAACAGTTTTGGTTTTACCGCCTTGCGCAGCATAATCATAGATGGCAGACTTAAAGCGGTGACCGCCATCATAAACGCAAGGATGGTTCCCAATCCGGCGCCTTTTGCAAATAAGCTTTCTGCAACCGGAATTGTACCAAAAATGTCCGCATACATCGGAACGCCTACCAATGCGGCGAGCACGACTGAAAACGGATTGTTGCCGCCGAGAATCGACTGAATCCATGTTTGCGGGATTAAATTGTGGATGACCGCCCCGATTCCTACACCGATAAAAATGTAGGGTGCCACTTTTTTAACCGTTGCCTGCACCTGTTCTTTGGCATAAATAAGGCGGTCTCTACGGGTTAATTCGGGCGCATCCAAATCTACGGCTTTTGTGGTTTTGATAAAATCTTCCACATACGCGCCCATCCCGAATGCTTCAATTAGAGAACCGCCAATAACAGCAAGAACCAAACCGATCACGACATAGGATACCGCGACTTTCGCGCCAAAAATACTCATTAGCAGGATAAGCGAGCCTAAATCGACAAGCGGAGAAGAAATCAGGAACGAAAATGTAACCCCGACAGGAAGTCCTGCGCTGGAAAATCCGATAAACAACGGAATGGAGGAACAGGAACAGAACGGTGTAACCGTACCGAGCAGAGCGGCGAGCGTATTTGCGGTCAGACCATGAAAATGTCCCAGGATTTTTTTTGTCCGTTCCGGGGGAAAATAACTTTGAATATAGGAAATAATAAAAATCAATACGGATAAAAGGACAAAAATTTTGATGGTATCATAAACAAAAAACTGGATGCCGCCGCCTAGACGAGTTTCGGGATTCAATCCGATGGCTGTTACCGCTTTGCCGATTAGAGAATTGAGCCATTGCATCCCTAGTATTTGATTTTGAAAAAACAGCCATACAGCTTTTACAATATGCATGGGATTATTCCTCACTTTCTTTGGTTATATCTATTTTTATCGATGTATTCGTTCTTTAAAAACGCCATAAAATATGGCGTTTTTAAGAGCATGACGGTTTGGTTTGTTTTTGCGGGTTGACTGCGGTTAGTGTTTCCAAAAGTTTGGACGCATACGCACTTCCTTCCGGATTAATGGAATAATGTGTCCATTTGCCCTCTTTGCGGCTGGTTACGATTCCGGAATCACATAAAATTTTCATATGGTGGGATAGTGTGGATTGGCTGATGCTGAGCGCTTCAAGCAGTTTACATGCGCACTTTTCGCCGCTTTGGAGCATTTCAAGAATCATTAAACGGTTTTCATCGCAAAATGCTTTAAACACGGCAGCATGCTCTTGATAAATGGTCGGCACATTTTCACCTCATATCTAAAAATATCGATATGAAAAGTATAAAGGTTTACATCAATTTTGTCAATATATTTTTTGTGTAAGATTTTACAACGGAGGAAAAAATCATGCAGATTGCGGTTATGACGGTAACATTTTATGCGCCGTGGGTTCATTCTTTAAAAGAAAAACGCATGGAGGTCAAAAGTTTGATTGCAAAACTTCAGCAGAAATTTCATGTGTCGGCGGCGGAAGTCGATGGTCAGGATGTTCATCAAACCATCGTGATTGGAATTGCGGCGGTTTGCAACAGCCATGTGCAGGCAGACAGCATATTGGATCATCTGCTCAATTTTATGGAATGCAGTACACAAGCGGAAATTGTATCTGTTGATCGAGAAATTTTGTAGTTATATAAAAGTTGAAATACGGAACAATTTTTATAAAAAAGTTTCATAATGAATGGTTGATAGGGAAAGCTATGAGCGAGGTGAGATTATGAAAGTAAAAGACATTATGTCCAAACAAGTTGCATGTGTTAATTCCAACGATCCCGTTGAAAAAGCCGCACAGCTGATGAAGCAGTATAACGTGGGTTCGATTCCGGTATGCAGTCAAAATAATGTGATTGGAATTGTTACCGACCGTGACCTTGCACTGCGTTCGATTGCAGGCGGTCAAAATGCAAAACAGCAGAGAGTCCAAGACGTTATGAGCTCCAATCCGGTAACCGGAACTCCGGAAATGGATGTGCATGAAGCGGCGAAGATCATGGGAGAAAGGCAGATCCGCAGACTGCCCATTGTGGAAAACAACAAAATGGTTGGAATCGTCGCACTGGGTGATATTTCAGTGGAGCCGCAGCTGCAGGACAATGCGGAGCAGGCACTGAAAAACATTTCCCAGCCGAATGGCATGCAGATGTCTTAAAACCTATTCGTTTGAAGAACAGCAGTTCGGTTTCGGCTGAACTGCTGTTCTTCCTTATTCATTCTTGCATAATCCGCCAATGTGACTTAATCACTGTAAATGCATATTAAATGAGAATAGAATATGGATAAGAGGAAAAGTTGTCATAAAATTAACAATGTTAAGAGGAAAGGCGGTAGCAAAAAGTGAGCAAGATTTTAATTGTCGGTGGTGTAGCCGGAGGCGCTTCGGCGGCAGCTCGTCTGCGCAGGCTGGATGAACATGCGCAGATCATCATGTTTGAACGGGGAGAATACATTTCCTTTGCAAACTGCGGTCTGCCTTATTATATCGGCGGGGAAATCAAAGAGCGTACAGCACTTACCCTGCAGACGCCGGAAAGTTTTCATGCACGGTTCCATGTGGATGTCCGCGTGCAAAGCGAAGTGACCGCAATCGACCGCGAACGCAAAACCGTTACGGTCAAAAATCAGAAAACCGGGGAAGAATATGTTGAAAGCTACGACAAGCTGATTCTTTCACCGGGAGCCGCGCCGGTCAAACCTGCCATTGACGGTGCTGACGGCAAGCGTGTGTTTACTCTGCGCAATATTCCGGATACTTACCGGATCAAAGATTATATTGATGAGCACCACCCCAAATCGGCTGTTGTAGTAGGTGCCGGTTATATTGGAGTGGAAATGGCGGAAAATTTGACCCATGCAGGGTTAAATGTGACCCTTGTCGAGTTTGCCGATCATGTAATCGCGCCGCTGGATTATGATATGGCATGCGACGTGCATCATCATATTCGGGAAAAAGGTGTCAAGCTGATTTTGCAGGATGCCGTCAAAGCGATTCATGAGACCGGCGACAGCCTAAAGGTGACGCTTGGCAAAGAGGAACTCACAGCAGATATGGTCATTTTATCGGTTGGGGTGCGTCCGGACAGCGGCATTGCCAAAGATGCTGAACTGGACGTCGATAAGCGGGGTGCAATTCTTGTCGATCGGCATATGAAAACGAACGACCCGGATATTTATGCTGTGGGCGATGCGGTGGAAATCACGGATTTTGTCACAGGTTCAAAAGGATATATTCCGCTTGCGGGTCCTGCCAATAAGCAAGGCCGCATTGCCGCCGACAATATAGCGGGCATTTCCAGCGCTTACGGCGGAACACAGGGAACCGGTATTCTCAAATGCTTTGACTTGACGATTGGCACAACTGGAATTACAGAGGAAAAAGCGCGGAAAGAAAAGATTGCGTATGAAAAATCCTTTACCTACTCTGCATCGCATGCGTCCTATTATCCGGGTGCCGTCAATATGTCGGTTAAGCTTTTGTTTGAAAAAGAAAACGGCAGAATCTTGGGCGCACAAATTGTCGGTTTTGACGGCGTGGATAAACGAATTGACGTGATCGCAACGGCTATGCGTGCGGGTATGACGGTATATGACCTGACAAAACTGGAGCTTGCGTATGCGCCACCGTTTTCGTCGGCAAAAGATCCGGTCAATATGGCGGGATTTGTGGCGGAAAATATTTTGCAGAACAGGGTCAAAGTGTTCCATTGGGACGAAATCGAGGGACTTAAGAAAGATAGCGTGACAATGCTGGATGTGCGTACCGAAATCGAATTCCGCAACGGAACCATTCCGGGATTTATCAATATCCCGCTGGATGAGCTGCGGGAACACTTGGACGAACTCGATCAAACAAAGCCGGTTTATGTCACCTGCCAAGTTGGTCTGCGCGGCTATGTTGCCTGCCGTATTCTCAGCCAGCGCGGATTTGACTGCTATAATCTATCCGGCGGTTATCGCTTGTATAACAGCATCTTTGGACATGGCGGGACACAGAAGGAAGATGTGCGGATGAACACCGAAACGATGCTTCCTTCATCGGCTCCCACAACCAAAATCGACGCCTGCGGTCTGCAGTGCCCGGGACCGGTCATGCGGCTGAGCGAGGCGGTCAAAAAAGCGGCCGATGGGGAAATCATCGAGATTCGTACAACCGACCCTGCTTTTTCGGCAGATGTCGAGGCTTGGTGCCGCCGTACCGGAAACGCATTTGGCGGGGTTACCAGTGAAAAAGGAATCTATACTGCTACGGTGAAAAAAGGTGGAGGATCGCTTTGTTCCGCTGCAGGAATCAAAGGGGATAAAAAGAATATCATCGTCTTTTCCGGTGATCTGGATAAAGCAATTGCGTCGTTTATTATCGCAAATGCCGCGGCTTCGATGGGGCGTAAAGTGTCAATGTTCTTTACCTTCTGGGGACTAAATATTCTTCGCCGTCCCGAACGCGTCAAAGCCGATAAAGATTTAATCAGCCATGCTTTTGGCACCATGATGCCGCGAGGTTCCAAACGTCTGACGCTGTCCAAAATGAACATGGGCGGCATGGGCGCAAAAATGATTCGCAGAGTGATGAAAGATAAAAATATTGACAGCTTGGAAGATCTCATTAAGGCATCCCAGAAAAACGGTGTGGAATTGATTGCATGCTCCATGAGTATGGATGTCATGGGTATTAAACAGGAAGAACTGATTGATGGCGTCAAAATGGGCGGGGCTGCTGCAATGATCGCAAATGCCGAAGAATCCGATATGTCCCTATTTATTTAAAATAAAAAATACCCGGCGGAAAATTTTCGCCGGGTATTTTAAAAAAACCAAATTTCTCTAAATGTGATTTCATTGCATGAAGTGGAAAAAAGGGTACAAAATAAAAACAATGCCGCAATAAAAAGAAGCTTTGCGACAAATATAGATAAAATAAGAAGAAACGTTAATAAAAAAGCGTTTCATGTCTTGTCAACCCTTTTGAAATGGGGTATAATAAACTCAATTCTAGTTTTAGTAATGAAAATAAATTTATCGCATACAGGAGGAAGCAGCAAATGGGAAAAGGGACTTTTATTTCGATTATTGCTTTGATGGTTGCAGTTGTGGGGGCAATCGTGGCCTTTGCAGCTTATTTTAAATATCGGAATTGCATTCTTTGCAATGACCTGGCCGATGACGAAATGCCGGACGATGATCTGTCCGATTTGGATTATTATGCAACACCGGTGACCGATTGCTCGGAAGAGGAAATCGATGAGGAACCGGAAGTATCTGAGCCGTCTATGACGGATCCGTCTGTGATCGAAATGCAGGAACAACGTACCACCGATGAGGAATTTTAATTTTACATCTGTAAGCAAAAGGCTGTTATCCTTGCTGGATAACAGCCTTTTTTTACCATGTAGCTTTTACATAAGCAACGACTGATAAAATAGCTATCAAACATTCAAAAATGGCGAAAAAGAGAGAACGTTTTGATTTTGTATATTTAAATAAGCAGAATTTTTTCGCGCTTGAATAACCAAGAAATAAAGCAAATAAATCCCAAACCACAATTCCTGTCAGCATTTTATAAATATAAAGGGCAAGAAACAGCAGACAGAATACGGTTCTTCCAAATTTCTCTGCATGTTCATCTGCAATTGATTCGGTTCGCTCCAAGTTGTCTTCCATTCGTGATTCTCCTTATATATCAAACGATCAGCCAAAGAATACACGGTATTCTTTGGCTAAAATTCTATGATGGACGCGTTTATTGTTTGATACGGGCATTTCCGGTTTCGATTGCTTCATCTGCAACCGCTTTTGCTACGGTATCGGCTACACTCTTATCGAGTGCGGACGGCAGAATATAATCTGCACAAAGCTGATCGGGCGTGACCAGTTCAGCAAGCGCGTATGCGGCGCGGCGTTTCATGCCTTCCGTGATTTCGCGTGCACGAACAGAAAGCGCTCCTTTGAAGATTCCGGGGAATACGAGTACATTGTTGATTTGGTTGGGATAATCGGAACGTCCGGTTCCAATGACAACCGCGCCTCCTGCTTTGGATTCTTCCGGCAGAATTTCCGGAACAGGATTGGCCATTGCAAATACGATTGCGTTGTTCATGGTGGAAACCATTTCGGGCGTCACCAGTTTCGGGCGCGATACGCCGACAAACGCATCCGCACCTTTGAGCGCATCAGCAAGGGTTCCGTGTTCATGATTTAAGTTGCTGATATGTGAAATCTGTTCCTGACCCGGGTTCAGCCCGCTGTCTCCTTCGCAGATGATTCCGTTGATATCGCACATTACAATGTTGCCGAATCCCATTGAGATCAGCAGGTTTCCAATCGCGGTACCCGCCGCACCTGCGCCGTTGATGACAATTTTCATCTTCCCAACGGTTTTTCCAGTCACTTTTGCGGCGTTGAGCATTGCGGCCGCGACAACAATGGCAGTTCCGTGCTGGTCATCGTGGAAAACGGGAATATCACAGCATTCTTTCAGCCGGCGCTCGATTTCAAAACAGCGGGGAGCCGCGATGTCTTCGAGATTGATGCCGCCAAAACTTTTGGAAATCAGCGAAATGGTTTCGACAAGCTTGTCCACGTCCTTGGTATCAATGCAGATGGGAATGGCGTCTACGCCTGCAAATTCCTTAAACAGCACGCATTTTCCTTCCATGACCGGCATTCCGGCGGCAGGACCGATATCGCCTAGTCCCAGCACGGCGGAACCGTCGGTGATGACCGCTACCAAATTGCTACGGCGGGTCAGTTCAAACGATTTTTCATAGTCCTTGGCAATTTCGCGGCAAGGCTCGGCGACACCTGGCGTATATGCAAGCGACAAATCTTCACGGGTCTTGATTGGAAAACGGGAAACGACCTCCAGTTTTCCGCCCAATTCATAATGCAGTTTTAATGATTCTTGATTGATATCCACAATATTCATTCCTTTCAAAGGGTAGGCTAGACCATTTGCTCCGGATGGAACACGTCATCAAATTGCTCGGCGGTCAAAAATCCAAGCTGAACACAGGCTTCTTTGAGCGAAATGCCATCTGCAAATGCTTTCTTTGCTGTTTTAGCGGCATTGTCGTAGCCGATGTAAGGGTTTAGTGCAGTGACCAGCATCAAAGAATGATGCAGATTATACTGCATTTTGTCTCGGTTGGCGGTGATGCCGACTGCGCAGTTGGTGCAAAAAGAGACGATGGCATCGGCGAGCAGTCGTGCGGACTGCAGGAAATTATAAATGCACACCGGCATAAATACATTCAGTTCAAAGTTGCCCTGTGAGGCCGCTATGCCGACCGCTGTATCGTTCGCCATCACCTGTACGGCTACCATTGTAACCGCTTCGCACTGGGTGGGGTTTACTTTTCCGGGCATGATGGAACTGCCCGGCTCATTTTCCGGAATGTGGATTTCGCCCAGTCCACAGCGTGGACCGCTCGCAAGCCAGCGCACATCGTTTGCAATCTTCATCATGTTTGCGGCGAGCGCTTTGAGCGCGCCGTGTGCAAATACAAGATCGTCTTTGCTGGTGAGTGCATGGAATTTGTTATCGGCGGTGACAAATGGTTTGCCTGTCAGTTCCGCAATGGCTTTTGCAACTTCAGCGCCGAATTCTTTTGGTGCATTGAGTCCGGTTCCGACCGCAGTCCCGCCCAAAGCAAGTTCACAAAGCCCCGGGATGGATGCCTTTATCATTTGGCGGGTCTTTTCCAGCATGTTGCGCCATCCGCTGATTTCCTGTGCAAATGTGATCGGCGTGGCGTCCTGCAAATGGGTGCGTCCCGTTTTGATTACATCTTTGTTTTCGTCTTCTAAGTCGCGAAAGGTATCCGTCAGCAGGTCAATGGCAGGAAGCAGATGGTCTTCCAGCTCCAACACCGCCGCAATATGCATGGCGGTGGGGAAGGTGTCGTTGGAACTCTGTGACATATTTGCGTGATCGTTCGGATGGAGCAGTTTTGAACCGTGCAGTTCATTTCCCCGATTCGCAATCACTTCATTTACGTTCATGTTGGACTGCGTTCCGCTTCCGGTCTGCCATACCGCCAGCGGGAAGTGTCCGTTCAGTCTGCCTGCAATGATTTCGTCGCAGACTGATGCGATCACCCTGCATCGCTCTTCATCCAGTTTTCCCAAACGATGATTTGCAATCGCCGCCGCTTTTTTTAAAATGCCAAACGAGCGAATAATCTCCAACGGCATTTTTTCCGTTCCAATTCGAAAGTTTTCCAAACTGCGCTGGGTTTGCGCCGCCCAGTAACGATCTGCAGGGACTTGTATTTCACCCATCGAGTCTTTTTCAATCCGGTATTCCATAAAAATGGAACCTCCTTTCCGACATTGCGCGCCGCGTGCGCATACACACCCGAATTTTATCTATAACAATTATTAAGCATACCATAATGCAAAGGGAAAGAAAATAGCATTTTGCAAAAATCAAAGTATGACTATATAGAGTGTTTCCGTACCAAGCGAAAATAAAACCATGCGGCGGCCATTCGGCCGCCGCATGGTCGTTTATCCAGTTATTTTTTTTGGGGTTTGGCATTGCTCTTTGAGCGTTTGAATGTGGAAAACAATTC
>CALLQM010000218.1 GCA_938014855.1 uncultured Clostridia bacterium
TAAATGCTGAATAATCAGCACCCGTATATTTTTTAACCAGCTGCTCAAACGTTTCATCCGTTTGATCCATCTCAGCCATCATACCTTTAAATCCACCGGCTGTACCATAGCTTTCAACTTGCGTGTATAAATAACTGGTTGCGATATAACCAATCGAATAATTTTTTTCATTTCCGGCACTATTGGAAAAATCAAAGCTTTGAATATCACTATTTATAGCCGAATAATCGGTTATTCCACCGAGTTCATACTTACTAAAACGGACATCACTTGCACCGTGGACTGCTTCAGCAAGTCCTTCAACAAACCAATCTGGTGGTATTGCAGTATTTGAAACGTTATTGAACATAAGCCCATGTACCATTTCGTGGGTAATCAAGCGATCTGCTAAAATACCTCCAAGTAATGGACCGTCTTCGCCATTTGTTCCTTGATATGCAGTTGCCGTTGACATAAAATCTTCATTAACGGTCAAAGTAAGGTCTTTTCCTAAGAATGTACCAGACATTTGAGCAACCGCTTTATCACCGACACTTGCAAAAGTTACTGAAAGAGTCGTTCCGGCATTCAGCGTCCAACCGGTAGCCGCTTTAATTTTTTCGGCAGCATCATTCAGCCACGAACCATTGAGCCATCCCATGAATTTTTGCTTATCGCTTGCAGATACTGATGTTGAATAACAAGAGCCATCTAAGAGCTTAATGTTATTAAAATTTGTATTATCTGCAATATGGTTAATTTCCTTTATAAGTGAATCAATTTCAGATTGTGTACTTTGCCGATCTTCACTTACATAGATCCCGTTAGCAGCTTTGTAGAAAGCTCTTTTGCACGTTGAATGCAGCTTTGAATTTCGCTTAAAGCGCCTTCTGCAACTTGTATCATAGAAATTCCATCTTGTGCGTTGTTTTGAGACTGTTCCAGCCCACGAATTTGTGCTCGCATTTTTTCGCTGATTGCAAGACCGGACGCATCATCTGCAGCTCGATTGATGCGAAATCCGCTGGCTAACTTTTCAATTGATTTTGACTGATTTCTACCCATGATATTCATATGATTGCTTAAATTTAATGCGGGTAAATTATTTCTTATAACCAAATACTTTCCTCCTTTCTTTGAGCTTAAACTGCAATATATATATCGACTAAAAAAATAATATTAAATACTTTAATAACATTTTTTCACGTGCTCAAAAGATTAAGAAAAGATTAGCTTTCCATTTTTACTGCGCATCAAATTTTCTAATTATGCTACTTGGTGACAAAAATGATATGATGGTTAAAATCGTTTATTCCTTTAAGATTTTTTCTGCAAATTCCACCGCACCTTTTATTTCATCTTTATTGGGATGAGAGAAAGCCATAAACAAAAATCCGCCTTGACACAGATATTCTTCTTTTAATACTTCAATCCCTTTTGAAATGAGTGTATCACGGATTGTTTTTTGCGGTACAACTTTTGTAGAAGATGTTATAAGTGCAGCTTTTTTTACTTGTTCGCATGATAAATTTTGAATAAACTCTAAGAGTTTAGGATTACAGTCGCCTCCATAAATTCCACTTACGATGAATAGTAAATCGCAATCGGTTATTTTCGGATTTTCTTTGAGATTGTGGGCTTTTATGCCCAACTTTTTTGAGATTGCTAATGCGATTTTTTTGCTATGACCGGTCATGCTTGCATAAAGAATGTCTGCTTTCATTTCGCATTTACCTCCGTATTTTTTTTAACTTGACTTTATTTTTAATTGTTCTAAATTTCATCATATAAGAACCTTTGAAAGCTGTCAATCTTCTATCTCATAACAAGCAAAGAGGGTGCCCTTCAGGGCACCCTCTTTTTTGCTGCATTGCTATTTGCTTTGTTGACGATTCATGCTTCTTAAGTGCATGTAGACGGTGTTCTTTGATATTTGCAGAAGTTCCGCAACTTTTATGACGGAGTCTTTTAAATTAAAAATCCCTTTTTCGTTTAGCTTTGCAATAATTTCTTTATTTTTATTTGATTGTGAAATGGACATGTCTCCAAACACTTTTTGCTTAATTTCATATACGGATTGTTTGATGAGTTCATCCGCATTATCTGTAAATGTTTCGGAAATTTCAGTAATGTTTGATGTTTGAAAATTGGTGGTTAAAAATTTTGACAGAATCGAGGATAATGGAATATTCGTATAAAAATTCATGCAAAAAAGACCGATAATGCGATTGTTTTCCCCAAGGATCGGAATTGTTGTGGAGTACAGCGGCGTTCCGTTGGAAGAACGGTTCATATAATTGATGGCGTCACAATTTTTAGTACGCTCAATCTGTGATAACATTTCTAAAGCGACATTTGTGATAGGCGCGCCTTCTTTTCTTCCTGAATAATGTCCATTATGGATTTTAATTGCAGAGTGATGCAAATCCTCTAAACTATGCAGAATAATTTCATAGCCTTCTCCTAAATAATTCCCTAAATGTTCGACTAAGTTTTTATATGAGTGCAAGATGCTTTTATCAACTTTTGTAAGTGTTAGATAGGTTTCTTTCTTTTCCACAAAATTCCTCCTTAGTTGTCATCATTTCATTCTGTTTCTATCTTAAAATATATCTCAATTTGATAAAAACTTCAAATATTACACAAAAAATATGGTTTATATTCTAATCTAAAATGCACTTTATTTTATTGACTAAAATAAAATAACGTATATAATTATAATATATGAAAGGGGAGATGGCAATAAACGATTGAAAAATATTAAATATGTAATCCCCCAAAAGTGAAAAGTACTTATTTCATTGTTGTGTAGTTTATTGTATTCGACAAAAACTATGGACAAACAGTCAAGAACAAAAGGAAAACAAAAATCGTTTGAGGTTTTGGCGGTTATTATGAAAGCCAGTAAAAAAGAAAGACAAATAAAAGAAACGACGTTTTTTTTAGCTGTTTTGCCAATTATTGCAATGATCGTGTTATTGGGCGTTGGTTATGCAAAGTTTGGATTAAACGTTGAAGTATTAATGTTGGTATCTGCAGCGGTTGCCGCTTTAATTGCCGTTTATTTGGGTTATAGCTGGGATGATATCATGAATGGGATTGTTGGGAAACTATCCAAAACGTTACCGGCAATCTTTATTTTAATCATTGTAGGCTTTTTGATCGGTACATGGGAAATCGGCGGTACAATTCCTATGATGGTCTACTATGGATTAAAAATTATCAACCCGTCTTATTTAGTTGTAACGGCATTTATCGTAACAGCAGTTGTTTCGATCTGCACAGGTACCTCTTGGGGTTCTGTCGGAACGATTGGTGTTGCACTCATGGGTGTTGCGGCAGGACTTGGTGCGCCATTGCCGATTGTTGCGGGTGCAGTGGTCTCCGGAGCATATTTTGGAGATAAAATGTCTCCTTTGTCAGATACCACAAACCTTGCCCCAATTGCAGCAGGTTCAAAGCTGTATGACCATATCAAGCATATGTTTTGGACAACCGGCCCAGGAGCCGTGGTTTGCTTGATTGTATATACGATTGTTGGTCAAAAAATCGGAAGTGGTCTTGGAGTTGGAGTGCCGGAAAATGTAGGTATTATTTTAAATACACTCGAAAGTGTTTATGATTTTAATATCTTAATTTTACTGCCTATTGTTATTGTATTGGCAGGAGCAATCTTAAAAAAGCCAACCATTCCGGTTATGTTGTTTGCTAGTTTGTTTGCGATGATCAATGCGATTGTTTTCCAAGGCTTTAATTTGGTTCAATGCTTTGATTCGGCTGTAAATGGATTTAAACTGAGTATGATTCAAATTGAAGGGGTAGACGCAACCGCTTTTATTCCTGAAATTACGAGATTGCTCGAACGCGGCGGTATGATATCCATGCTGGGAGTTGTGTTGATTTCGTTCTGCGCATATGCATTTGCAGGCGCATTGTCGGTTACAGGCTCTTTAGACATTGTATTAAACAAAATTATGTCCCTTGTAAAAAATACATTTGGACTTATTTCAGCTACGATTGTTTCCTGCATCACGGCTGTATTTGTAACTTCAAATGGACAATTGTCGATTTTGCTTCCTGGTGAAATGTTCCGCAATGCTTACATTAAACAAGGACTGGAACCGCGAAATCTGTCAAGAACTTTGGAAGATTCGGCAACCGTTGTTGAACCGATTACACCATGGACAGCGGCCGGCGTTTACATGGCAACAACATTGGGTGTTCCAACCATGCAGTATCTGCCTTGGGCATGCATTTGTTATACCGGTGTTATTTTTGCTTTGATTTTAGCAGCGACCGGTATTGGAATTATGAAAATTAAACCTGATAGCCCTTATTATCAAGAGTACTTAGAGCTCAATAAGGAGCATGTTAAAAATTAGGAGTGATCTTTTGATGGAACAAATCTGTTTTGATGAAGTCATAAATCGAAGAAATACAAACTGTGCAAAATGGGATACCATGGACGCGAAATATGGCGGTACTGATTTGATTCATCTTGGTGTTGCAGACCTAGACTTTCGAACTCCCAAGCCAATCACAGATGCATTTCAAACATGCGTGGATCACGGGATTTTTGGATATACGGATTTAAATGATGGATTTTACAATGGTATTATTCGTTGGTTTAAAGAGAAAAATCGTGCGACTGTAAAAAGAGATGAAATCGTATTTTGTCCAAGAATCAGTATTTCTGTCAGCTTGGCCGTGGAAACCTTTACAAACGAAGGCGACGAGGTTCTGATTCATACGCCATCTTATGATGCGCTTTATGATGCAGTGGTAAAAAACAAGCGAAAAGCAGTGACTTCCCCATTGGTTTTTGATGGGGAACGATATCGCATTAATTTCGATGAGCTTGAAAAATCAGTTTCCGACAAAACAAAGATGTACATACTCTGCAGTCCGTTTAATCCGGTTTGCAGAGTATGGGATCAAGATGAGTTGGACAAAATCGGTGAATTTTGTGAAAAACACAATCTTCTGCTTTTTGTAGATGAAATTCACGGAGATATGGTTGCGCCGAATGTAACATTTACAACGGCACTTTTGTTAAAGGAATCGGTTAGACAGCGTCTAATCGTAGCATCTTCTTTAACAAAGACGTTCAATATTCCGGGTATCATTGTTTCCTACTTAGTGATTCCAAATGAGTCCCTGCGCAGCAAACTCAAAGACGATATCGATCGCATTGGAATGCATAATCCGAATGTTTTTTCCGTGGTTGCGGTTGAAGAAGGCTATCAGCATTGGGACGATTGGTATGATGCCATGCTCGACTATGTCAATCGAGACCATCCATTTACGCGGGCGTAATTTAAGGATCACTTTCATGAA
>CALLQM010000219.1 GCA_938014855.1 uncultured Clostridia bacterium
CGATTTTCCACTTCTGCGCGAGAGCGCTTTTGCAACTGGCAAAAGAATGAGCATAACCGTATCGGAGAAAACCGGAATGGACATGAGAAAACCGGTAACTGCCATTGCCCATTCTTCGTGTCCTTCACCAAAAATCTTGACGAATACATCCGCCATTTTTTGTCCTGCTCCCGACAGCTCAAAAATTTCTCCCAGCAGGATGCCGATTCCGACAATGATGCCGATGCCGCCCAACGTGCTTCCAAATCCGTCTTTTACAGTTGCGACGATTTGGGTCATGGGCACACCGCAGACAGCGGCTGTTAACAGAGACGCTAAAATTAAGGAAAAAAACGTATGACATTTCGTTTTGGTCATGAGTAAAACGAGTGCTGCAATTCCAACAAGAAGTCCGATCATCAATTGCGGTCCGGATGCTGTTAATTCCATGGTACGACCCTCCATACTTTTTTCATGGTTTTATGTCTGTTTTCTGCACCTTGGTTTACAAAAAAGTATTTTCACCTCGTTTCTGCTCATTTCATTCAGTCGGATGGGGAAACGTATAATGGATGGCAAACAAAACATGCGTTAATTTGCCAAATCACCATAATATTACGCAACATGTATACTTACATAGCTGATAGATGTCATACAGGTGGGCGTATAAAAAGCAATACGCTTTGAGATGGATGATGGAACAAAGGAATGTGCAGATCTTAGGTCTGCGGTTCCTGTTTGCGCTCTTGATAATGTTCCCGTGTTTTTAAAATATGTTCTCGCATGATATCGGTTGCAAGGGCAGGATCGTGTGCAGAAATCGCATTGATTAATTTTTCATGATAATAAAGACCGATTTCAAAACCAAGCTGATCGACGATATCCTGCATGGAAACGCTTAGGATATCGTTAAGAATCGAGTTGGTGGCAATGATAAGAGAATTGCGTGTGATGCTTGAAATCGCGATGTGAAAATCAAGATCTGCTTTTGCGAACGCAAGCGAATCATTTTGGAGCATCTGCATCCGCGAAAGGATGTCGCGTAAGGTTCTGATATCGTCCGCTGTGGCGCGTTCTGCGGCCAGTCCCGCCGATTCCGTTTCGACCACTTGGCGGAATTCGAGCACTTCCAGCGTGGTCTTTTTTCCAAGATAGGCATGGGGAACCAACACATTCATGTAGTTTCCGATTTGTGCTTCTTTAACAAAAGAACCCTCACCAAATCGTGTTTCAAGCAGACCAAGAGCCGTTAATTTTTGCAAAGCCTGCCGAATCGTAACGCGGCTGACCTGAAATTTTTCGGAAAGTTCGTTTTCCGAGGGAAGTTTGTCGCCGGGCTTCCAATTACCGTTTAAAAGCTGATTTTTTAATTGTTCAAACACTTGATCACTGATATTGACCCGTTTGATTGGTTGTATCGTATCCATAGCTTCCTCCGCATTTCATATCAATTGATTTGATCATATCATCCGCCTGCAGGGAATGCAACACCATGAAGCGAGACAACAACGACCCTGTACAGGTTCGCTGTGTACCTGTATAACAGGTATCCATGTCTTTATTATAGGATGTTGCTAATATTTGTCAAGGCGTTTTTGAATATTTGGTTAATATGTGTAAATAACAAAAATCTGTTTTGGCTATTTTTTCGCTTTTTGTTTTCAAATTTAGACAGAATGAAACCGTTTACAATGCTTTTTCCACCGAATTCCTGTTTATTTTGTTTGCCGTTTGGGAAACAATAAGTCTTGAGGTGATTTATTTGGAATCTTTCCATTGTGCCGATTTATCGAATCGTGTTACGAACGAAATTAAACGGCTGGAAAATCAAATCAGCAAAGACATCCATAAGGATATTTATTTAATCGCATATGAAAAAAATGCGCAATCCAAGGAGGCACCGCATGATTAAGGGCAGTGAATATGTTGGATTGTCCGATTTATTGGATCAGGATATTTCCAGTTACGAATATTTTTATTCACAGCCGAAAGACATCCAAAAACGAATTGTAGATCAGGATATCAGCAACTTCCGTGATATGCAGGAATATGTGGATAAAATCAAAGGATTGGGCAGAGATGTTTAAAAAGGCTCAAAAGCCAGCTGTCCCGGGATTTATTCGGGACAGCTGACTGCTTTTATTTTAGTCATCAAAAAGAATCTGATTTCGTTTGTTGTATAAGGTGCGATATCCAAAATACAGCGACCCAAATACCGAAAGGCAGACGACGGCGCAAATCGCAATCATGATTGCGATTTGGTAGAGAATCGCGGTGGTCGGCAGTGTGCCGGATAAAATCTGTCCGGTCATCATGCCCGGCAAAGACACAATCCCCATTCCAAGCATCGAATTCATCGTCGGAAGCAAAGCGGTTTCCAACGACTGGTTCACAATTGGAAGTAGAATTTTTTGAGGAGTCACTCCAAAATTGAGCAGGGTCTCAATGCGGTTATGGTCTCGTTCCAATGTTTCACGAAATGTTTTCACGCCGAGATTTACGCCTGTCATGGCATTTCCGATAATCATACCACCAAGTGGAATTACATATTGTGGATTAAAAATGCTTTCGCCTACTACAACAAGAATAAAAAACGAAGTGATTGCGGCACCCGAACAAGCGAGGGAACCGCTGATTGCCCATTTAAATTTGCGGTTGAGCGTTTGATTTTTGGATAGAACCCGATGAATCGCAAACACGGTCATGCACACGACATAAAGAATCGTAAAAATCGGGTGCGGATTTTGAAAGATATAGGTAAGAATCAGCCCCGCCAAGACCAATTGGACGGTCATGCGGATGCTTGCCAACAATAAAAGTTTGGTTTGATTGATTTTTGCTTTTTTCATCACTGCAAGGATGATGACCAGCAAAAGATAGATCAGCGAAAATTGAACGATATTTAAAGCGACAGCGCCACCCATTTAAAACACAACCTTTTCCAATCGAATGATTTGATCTGCATAGCGATTCGTCAGTTTTTCATCATGACTGACCACCACCAACGTTTGATCATGTTCGCCGCAATACTGTTTGATGTTTCCCAAAAATGCATGGGCGGTCGTTTCGTCCAAGGCGGAAGTAGGCTCGTCCAGCATTAAAATCTGCGGAGACAAACTCAAAGCGATGGCGATATATACGCGCTGACGCTCGCCGCCGGACATATTGTTACAACTGGCATCCAGCGGAAAATCAACACAGCACAGCTTTAATAACTGTTCGAGGGTTTCTTTTTCGGGCGGCTGGGAACCTCGATAAGCGTGATAGGTTTGAAAGTTTTCTAAAATTGTGCCATGGAATAAGTAAACAGACTGTCCCGCCAACAACACTTCCTGCCGAAGATGGATGGTATCCAGCGATTTAATGTCGGTCCCTTGATAAAAGATGTTCCCGCTGTCCGGCGAAAGTGTGCCGTTTAGCAGTTTGAGCAGGGTGCTTTTCCCGCAGCCGCTGGCTCCCTGAAAAAACGTGGCTTTTTTGAATTCAATATTTATTTCCGGATAGCGGATCATAGAGTTAAAAATAATATGATGCGCTTGTAAAATGTTCTGCATCGGTTTTCCTCCCTGCAATTATGCAGTAATTTGCAGCAGTCAACGTATGTATTTACATTAAAAAACTTCCTGTTGCCGTATCTATCGTACAACAGGAAGTGATTTTATTCAACATGATTCGCATTTTCTTTTTCATGTAGTTTGTTCCATTGCTTTTGCATCCATTTTTTCAGCCACCCAATGCCTTGTTTTAAACTTCGTACAGCGCATCCCAACGGAAAAACAACAGATAAGAAAAAAATCCAAACAAGAATGATCTGTCTAAACTGGATTCTTCGCGCCGCATTTTCCCAATCCGGATAAGCGATTCCGGTGTTGTGAACGATTAGCTGTTCCGGATGCATTGCAAGCGGGAGAATCCGCCGCAGATGAAATCGGTTTTTGTTTTCGATGACTTCTTTTTGCGGATGCGTGAATCCGTCCTGCACCAATTTGATACCGAATTTTGCTATCGGGTCGGGAAGAACGACCTCGTAAGAGGTAATCTTCGCCTCTGTAATGTTTAAAAAAGCGTCATAGGGAAGATAGATGGTTCCTTTGCTCTGGTCATCTTTTTTATAAAATGGGTCGTTTTCTGTCTTTTGCTTCCTGCAAAGAATAAATGAGATCTTCCAATGTGTTTTCGTATTGT
>CALLQM010000220.1 GCA_938014855.1 uncultured Clostridia bacterium
AGAATGAATATAACTTGAGACTCAACACCGCAATTCTCATAAATAATCGTATATATGGAAAAAAAAGCTGCATCCAATATGGCTGATTCTGATTTCCGGAACATTAGGTTTTTTGTTCCATGCATTTTTACCAATGATATCTTAAGCAAGGAGACCACAAAATGAATAAAAAAGAGACTGCTCTTCAGGCAGTAGAATTGCTGAAAAAAGAATATCCCGATGCAATTTGTTCACTGCAATATGAAAAGCCGCATGAATTGCTGATTGCAACCCGTTTGGCCGCTCAATGCACAGATGCCCGGGTCAATATTGTGTGCAAGGATTTGTTTGCAAAATATCGCTCTGTTGAAGAATTTGCACAGGCAGATCTTATTGATATTGAAAATATAATAAAATCATGCGGACTTTATAAAACAAAAGCGAAAGACATTCTTGCAATGTGCCAAATGATTAATCAAGCATTTCATGGAGAGTTACCCGATACCATTGAGAAACTGACTCGTCTGCCTGGTGTTGGACGTAAAACAGCAAACTTAATTGTTGGTGATATCTTTCATAAACCCGCAATTGTGGTAGATACGCACTGCATTCGAATTACAAACTTACTTGGCTTGTCTGAAGGCAAAAACGCTGTCAAAATTGAAAAGCAGCTGCGTGAACTGATTCCACCGGAAGAATCAAACGATTTTTGCCACCGTTTAGTATTGCATGGACGTGCTGTCTGCGTTGCAAGACGCCCAGCATGCGAACGATGCATACTAAACATTTGCTGTAATCACTACTTAACATCTCATGATAAGCAATAGCATAAAAAACATGGTCGGATCATCTTTATGATCCGACCATGTTTCATATTTTCATTAAAAGCTTCGTCCGGCTCCACCGCCGCCAAAGCTGCCACCGCCTCCGGAAAAGCCGCCTCCGCCAAAACCGCCGCCTCCTGCGAAACCGCCGCCGCCGAATCCGCCGCCGGTAAATCCTCCAAAGCCGCCACGGAATCCACGTCTTCTGCCAAAAAACATTCCGCCACCGCCACCCATTAATAGCAGCAAAGCTAGAAAAATCAGCATTATAATAATGGAGCCCCCGTCTTTTTCTTCAGGGATTTCCTCATAGCCCTCTAAACCTTCTAAACCATATTCCTCGAGTACAGTCGATAGAACGGCTTTATAAAGTTCATGTGTGCCAGAATCAAAATCTTTGGATTGATATGCTGGTATCGCATAATGGTCAATCATACGTCCAACTTTGGCATCATTAAGTGCACCTTCCAGTCCTCTTCCGACTGCAACATATATTTGTCCTTCATTTGGGCAAAGCAAAATTAGGACACCGTTATTTTTTTCTTTATCGCCGATGCCCCATTCACGTCCGGCATGAAGCGCATATTCTGCAGGTTCCTCATTCTCCAGCGTTGTCACCGTCAGCACCACGAGCTGTGCTCCCGTTTCTTTTGCCAAAGATGCAGATTGGCTTACAATATCCTGCTCAGTTGAATCCGAAAGCACATCCGCATAATCATTCGCATAAAACGATTTTGTAGGAGACGGATAAGCCGCGCCGCAGAAAGAAAAAAGCAACAGACAAACGGTCAAAATTGCAAATAGTTTTTTCATGTTTCACCTCAAACAGAGATCATTACGAGAAGTTAACTTCCGGAGCAGACTGAGCAGATTCGGGAGCCTCAAAGTATTCTGCTTTGTCAAATCCGAAAATGCCTGCAAAAAAGCGTCCTGGGAATGTAATGACCTTATTGTTATAGGCTTTTACCGCTTCATTGTAATCCACTCGAGATGCGGCAATTCGATTTTCGGTACCTGCCAATTCATCCATTAACGAAACATAAGCGGTACTGGATTTAATATCCGGATAGTTTTCCACTACCACCATTAAGCGTGATAAAGCACCGGAAAGGGCATCATTTGCCGCCGCAGTTTCTGGCATTGTCTTCGCACCTGCAAGCTGTGCACGTGCATCCGTTACGCTGTCAATTACGCTCTTTTCCTGTTCCGAAATCCCTTTTACAGTATTTACCAAATTAGGGATTAAATCGCTTCTTCTCTGAAGCTGAGTCTGTATTGCGCTTTGCTGTGTATCCACATTTTCACGTGAAGTCACCATTCCATTATAAACGCCAAACGCAGACATCGCCGCTACTGCAATTAATACGATTACAACAATAAGAGCAATCAGCCCTTTTGATATGTTTTTCATATTCAAATTCCTTTCTCAACAAATCATAAATAATAAATGATTATTTTATCATACTATCATATTGAACTTTATATTACAAGCAAGGTTGTAATAGTTCACAAATTACACTTAAATTATTTTTGAAATTTTAACAAAGAAATATCCGTAAAACCTGCGACAAACTACAATATTTGTGATATTATATAAAAAACGTGCACTTTTTTGTCTTGCAATATGTTTTCAAAAGGAAGTAAATGATGTAATGATATAAAATTATGAATGCATTTACTGTAGTTGGGCTTTGGCAGGGATAATGTGTCCTTGTCTTTTTTAAGTGAACACCGATTTTAGAAAGAGAGTATTATCTGCCTATGAACGAAACTTTATTTGAATCTATGAACCTTTCTCCTGAGCTTGCAAAAGCTGTGGAAGATATGAACTATACAGCCGCCACTAGTATACAGGCAGGAGCAATTCCGCTTTTGCTCCAAGGTGTAGATGTAATTGGACGATCCAGTACCGGAACTGGAAAAACTGCGGCTTTTGGCATTCCTGCTGTGGAGCTTGTCGACGGAGAAAATAAAAAAGCACAAGTGTTGGTGGTTTCCCCTACTCGCGAACTTGCAATGCAGATTGCCGGGGAAATGCGCAAGTATGCAAAATACAAACCCGGGGTTGCTGTCACAGCAGTTTACGGAGGCGCTTCGATGGATACGCAAATCCGACAGCTGCGTACTTCAAACATTGTTATTGGTACTCCCGGGCGGATTTTAGATCACCTTCGGCGCCGTACTCTGCGTTTAGACTCCTTAAAAATGGTTATTCTTGATGAAGCAGACGAAATGCTGAATATGGGATTTTTAGAAGATATTCAAAGTATTCTTGATCAAACACCTGAGCAGCGCCAGACCGTATTGTTTTCTGCAACCATGCCGCAGGCGATTTTAAATATCACCAAAAGTTTTTTGCGTGATCCGCAAACAGTTGATATTCGAACCGGTCAGCGCACAATTTCCACTACGGAACAATATTTCTATCAAGTTCCACAGTCGCGCAAGATGGAAGCGATTAATCTGCTTCTGCAATACCATGATCCGCGCCGTTCCGTTATCTTTTGCAATACCAAAGCGATGGTTGATACTTTAACGACTTATTTGGTTGAGCACAACTTTAAAGCAGCAGGAATTCACGGTGACCTAAAACAAACAGCACGTACACAAGTTATGCAGGCTTTTCGCAGCGGAAAAGCTCGAATTTTGGTAGCTACCGATGTTGCTGCACGCGGAATCGATGTAGAAAACATTGATACCGTTTATAATTTTGACATTCCTCAGGAATTCGAATTTTATATTCACCGTATCGGACGAACAGGCCGTGCCGGAAAAACTGGATCTTCGCATACATTGGTTTGCAACTGGCGTCAAATGAATACCATTAAAGAATTGCGTCGATTCATTAATGCGAATATTCAAGAAAAAGCTCTTCCCTCGTTTGATGACGTTTTTAAAAAGAGACAAGACAAGTTTTCTTTAAAAATTAGTCGAGAATTGGAAGCCGGCGGTTATGAGAAATTTTCTGACCAGCTTGAAGAACTGGCAGAACAGCAAAATGTAGATATAAAAGATATTGCTTGTGTGCTGGCTCAAATCATTTATTCCAAAGATAAGAAAATTATTCCCAATGTAAAATCACCGACACCTAATCGAGATCGAGCACATCGTGGCGGGAAACGAGTTATGGTTCGTTTTGACGTCGGACGCAGAGAAGGAATTGCGCCCAATTTTATAGTCGGTGCGATTGTTGATTCTACCGGTCTTGCGCCTCGTTCAGTCGGAAAAATCAATATTTTTGAAGGCCATACACTTGTTGAGTTGGCTGAAGGCGATGCTCAAACTGTTTTGAGCGAAATGAAACAGACCAAAATTAGAGGACAAGAAGTGCATCTTTCTTTATCAAATGAAACACCGCATCGCAATAATGCACGTTTTGGAGAAAGACCTCATCGGTTTCGAGATCGCTCATCTTATCGAGATGGTGGATCAAAAACATCACATCGGAATTCCAAGACTCATTCACGACGTAAATCACATGAAAATTAAAAAAAGCAGCCGATTTTAATCGGCTGCTTTTTCTTTATCAATCGTCTTCCCTATCTTTGACCATTTGCATATAATTTAGCTTTTTAAATCCCATACGCTCATAAAGTTTTTCCGCCCTGTGATTGTCGGGTTCAATTTCAAGACGAAAACGTGCCATTTTATCCCCGTATTCTGTTTCAAGAAATTGGAAAAATGCTCTTCCCAGCCCTTTATCTCGAAATTGTGGACGAATATATAATTCTTCGACCCAAAGCACCAAGCCTCCGGCTTCCGTTGAAAAAGTAAAGGAAAGCTGTGCAAATCCTGCTATCTTCCCTTCATCTTTAATAAAGTAAGCCACAGCATATGGACTGTCCGTAATCAGTTCCTTATAAATGCTGTCATAGTGACTCTTTGGAACTGGATGCAATACGGCGGTGGAATGATAAAATTCATCAAGCAAAGTGAAAAATTCCTGTTTGTCGTTTTTTGTAATCTTCTGTATCAATGTGAAATCTCCTTTGTTACATTAAAGCAATCCATATGTCAGTATATCAGCCATATTTCAGAAAAGCAACCCAAGATACTTCTTGCTAATCAAGGTTTTTTGTGTTAAACTAATAACAAATCCTGCGTAGAGGATATTTTCCGAATACAAAGGAAATCTAGAATTTAGCAGCCTCAACAGAAGGGTCGTTCCCAACCGGCAAGGCAGCGGCATAACTTTTGTGTCTCACTGTCTCTCTGCCTTTTTGAGGTTAGAGAGATTTTTTACTTTAAATGAGTATACAAGTCCTAAACGGGAACAAATGATTTTAGATACTTGTCTTAAAAAAGTGCGAGCTGTTAATACTAAGCACTTTCATAACACTAACAAACGCGATTTTGTTTTAATTTTAAGTTTTTGTTTACCATAAGGAGCGATATTTATGAGCCTTGTTAACACCCCTAGTTCCAACAGAATCCATATTGGTATTTTCGGACGCCGTAACAGTGGAAAATCTTCGCTAATTAACGCTATAACAAATCAGAACACTGCTGTTATTTCCGACATAGCAGGCACAACCACAGATCCTGTTTATAAGGCAATGGAAATTCACGGCATCGGTCCCTGCATGTTGATTGATACCGCTGGTTTCGATGACATAGGTGAGCTTGGTGAATTGAGGATGAAAAAGACTCGGGACGCGCTTTTAAAGACAGACATCGCAATACTTGTCATTTGCGATACCGATCTTTCTTTGGAAGCGGAATGGGTCTCACACCTCAAACAGCGAGGTACGCCCATTTTAGCAGTCATAAATAAAGCTGATATCCTTTCAAACACTGCTGAAATTGTAGGGGCTGTAAAAGATGCACTTGGAATATCTTCTTTGGTTGTATCTGCAAAAGAACAGATTGGTATTCAAAAAATTATAAGTTCTCTTATTAGATGTATGCCGGAAGATTACGAAAAAAAGAGTATCACCGGATCACTGGTTCAAGAAGGCGATCTCGTTCTTTTAGTCATGCCACAAGATATTCAAGCGCCCAAAGGGCGGTTGATCCTTCCACAGGTTCAAACAATTCGCGATTTGCTTGATAAAAAATGTCTTATCATGAGTGTTACTACCGATAAACTTCCACAAGCGCTGCAAGCATTATCTTCTCCCCCGAAATTAATTATTACCGATTCTCAAGCGTTTGCGCAGGTATGGGAAAACAAGCCACCGGAAAGTATGCTAACATCATTTTCCGTATTGATGGCCGCTGTAAAAGGAGATATTCATGAATTTGTGGCCGGTGCGAAAGCAATTCAGCAGTTGACCGAACATTCTCGCGTATTGATCGCCGAAGCATGTACACATGCACCGCTGCAAGAGGATATCGGAAGAGTAAAGCTTCCACGTATGCTGCGCAAAAAAGCGGGTAATCAGCTTACCGTAGATATTGTCAGCGGACCGAATTTTCCAGAAGATCTTTCCCAATACGACTTAATCATCCACTGCGCCGCCTGTATGTTTAATCGCAAATATGTTTTATCCCGTATTGCAAAAGCACGTGAAGCCGGTGTACCCATTACAAATTACGGAATTGCAATTGCAAGTTTGACAGGAATTTTAGATAAGATTCAATATTAAAGAAATGCCGTCTTTTGACGGCATTTCTTTATTTTTTTAAAAACCAAATTTTAAATTTTTGAATGAAGATTTCGCGTAGTATGCATTTTTTTAATAAAAGCATTAAATTTTTTAGATATATCAAATTTTTTGCAGATATTCTAAGTAAAATCACCATAAATTACTTGACTTTACGATAATATCACCTTAAACTGTTACATAAAGTCAAAGAAAACTGCTTTGACGTAAGAATTAGAATTATAGGAGAGAATGATATGAAAAGATTGTTAGCTTTCGGCCTTGCAGCATGCATACTGCTTGCAGGATGTAGTGGAAAATCAGCATCTTCGTCCTCTGAAGCCGCAGATTCTTCTGCTCTTGCAACAGTAGAACCCGGTAAATTTACAGTTGGCATGGAATGCGCTTATGCGCCATTTAACTGGACACAGTTAGAAGATACAGAAACTTCCGTTGATGTTGGCGGTTCCTCCTATGCGGATGGTTATGACGTCGTGATGGCAAAACACATTGCGGACGAGCTTGGTCTCGAAT
>CALLQM010000221.1 GCA_938014855.1 uncultured Clostridia bacterium
TTCATCTGACAGCCCTCCCCTTGCAGTTCTCCAAATCAATGATACGAACTTTATCATCTACCACATGCAATTGTTTGATTCCACAGAGTCGAGCGTGTTCGACCGCCGATTCAAAATCATCCAAGACACAATTTTCAACAGTCATGCCATTTTGAATCAAGCCGTTCATATATCGAATCGATTTGGGGAGATAGGTTTCTTCTGCAAACACCAAAGCATCGGCTATCTTTTGATTACGGGTTCCAATGGCTTCGGTCACCAAATCAACGGTTACCGCAAATCCGATTGCGCAAAGGCTGGCGCCAAAATCATTAATCAGATTATCATAACGGCCGCCGGAAAGCACAGGCTCTCCAATGCCATCCAAATACCCACGAAAAATAATTCCGGTATAGTATTCCGCTTGATTAACAAGTCCTAGGTCGATGAGCACACGGTCTTTCAGCCCCAGCTGACAAAGGTTTTCATAGATCGACTTCAGATAATCGAGGCTTTCCTTGGCACCATTTTGATCAAACAGTTGATCTGCTTTTTCAAATACTTCTTCACCGCCAAACAGCCGCGGCAGATATTTAAGCGCCGTTGCCGCTTTACTGCTTCCAAATTGTTGGAGCAGATCATTCAGCGACGCATAATTTTTTTGTTCTACACTTTTTCGGATTTCTTCTTTTGTGGCATCATCGGTATCTAAACTCTCGATCAGCGCTTTAAAATATCCAATATGGCAAATTTCTAAACGAAAACTGTCTCCGTTTAAATCTGAGAGACCGGATGCCGCCAGCTCCATAATTTCCAAATCACTTCGTAAGGAATGACTGCCAATCAGCTCCACGCCGGTCTGAAAAATTTCATCGCGTTTGCCGCGCATATCGTGTCCCATCCGGTACACATTTTGACTGTAATACAGTCTTAGCGGCATCGGCAGAGTCTTAAGGCGGGTAGCCGCCAAGCGCGCAATCGGAATCGTGCAGTCCGGGCGCATAACCAAAAGTCTGCCATGATTGTCGGTCAGTTTATACATATTTTCTTGTGGGAAATACGTCCCGGACGCACCAAATGCATCATAGAATTCGATTGCAGGTGTCATCACTTGGCGATAGCCGCGTGCCTTAAACATGGTTGTCAAACGGGATACCGCTTCATCGCGTGCATCGCATTCTTCAAAAAGCAGATCACGAGTCCCGTCAGGAGTGACTTTATTATAACGCTTCATAGCAACCTCCAGCTTTTATGTAACGCTTTAGCTTGCTAATATATTAGCACAATAAAATATGTGTGTCAACCGCCTATTAAACATTTTTTGTCATTTTAGAAAAAAGAGACCTGTGAGGTTTCAGGCAAATCACCCAAAGCACCTGCCGAACGGAGCATTTCAATCACTGATTTTGAAACGCCTGTGCGATTGGTGATATCATCTGCGGAAATGAAGTCTTCATTTTTGGCAGCTTCCCACAATTTTTTTGCCGCGGCTTCTCCGACCCCTTTTAGCGACATAAACGGAAGTCTTATTTTTTTGTCCTCCACTTGGTAAACCCGATAATGCGACTTATACAAATCGACCGGCAAGAACTGAATTCCCCTTGCCTGACACTCATGGATGATTTGAAGCATGGTAAGCACTCCTTCATCCTTGGCAGTACGCTCATTTCCCAAAGCCAGTAAGTTCTGCATCTTATTTTTTGTCGCTGGCTTACCCGCTACAGCCGCTTCTGCGTCGAAATCGTCGCCGCGAACTGTAAAGATAACCGCATAGAATGCCAGCGGATGATAAACTTTAAACCAGCAAAGACGGATCGACGCAATATCGTAAGCCGCCGCATGTGCTTTTGGGAACATGTACTTGATTTTTAGACAGCTATCAACATACCATTGCGGTACACCATGCTCTTTCATCGCCGACATGTGCTCTTCCGTCAATAAACGTGGAGCATTTCCCTTTCGGGTAATTTCCATGATCTTAAATGCCATTTTCGGTTCCAATCCTTTATGGAGCAGATACGTCATGATGCTGTCACGCGTTCCGATTACATTGGAAATGGTACAAGTCTTATTCTTAATCAATTCCTGCGCATTACCCAGCCAAACATCGGTACCATGTGACAAACCCGAAATTTGAAGCAAGTCCGAAAAATTTTTGGGCTGTGCTTCAATCAGCATGTTGCGAACAAAATTTGTACCGAATTCCGGGATTCCAAGCGTCCCTGTATTGCATCCAATGTCTTCCTCTGTTACGCCCAGCGCTTCTGTCGAAACAAATAGGCTCATGACTTTCGAATCGTTCATTGGAACATCATTGACGTCGATGCCGGTCATGTCCTCCAAATATTTATACATCGTCGGAACATCATGACCCAGCTCATCCAATTTTAAGATGGTATCATGCAGAGAGTGGAAATCAAAATGGGTGGTGGTAATGTCCGAGTTGGCGTCATCTGCCGGACGCTGTACCGCTGTAAAGTCATAGACTTCGTGGTTGGACGGAACAACAACCATACCGCCCGGATGCTGTCCAGTTGTGCGCTTGACGCCTGTACAGCCGAGCGAAAGACGTTCTTCTTCCGCACGGGTCATAACCATTCCCCGCTCCTGCGCATATTTTTTTACAAATCCATAGGCGGTCTTTTCCGCTACTGTGGAAATCGTACCTGCTTTAAATACATGCGTAGAACCGAACAATTCCTCGGTATATTTATGGATTTGCGATTGGTATTCGCCGGAAAAGTTTAGGTCGATATCAGGAGCTTTATCGCCATCGAAACCAAGAAATGTTTCAAACGGGATATCATGTCCATCTTGTTTAAAGGTTGTCCCGCATTTTGGACATACTTTTTCGGGCAAGTCAAATCCCGAACCAACCGACCCATCGGTGATAAATTCGCTGTATTGGCATTTGGGGCAGTAGTAGTGCGGCGGCAGTGGATTGACTTCGGAAATACCCGCCATGGTTGCAACAAACGATGAACCGACAGAACCTCGTGACCCAACATGATAGCCGCCTTCTTCACTTCTTGCCACCAGTTTTTGCGCAATCATGTAAAGTACCGCAAATCCATGCTTTATAATGGAACCAAGTTCACGATTTAGGCGCTTTTCCACAAGTTCGGGAATTTGGCCTTGATAGCCATACATCGCTTTTGCCTTTTCCCACGTAATACGTTGAAGGTCTTCATCTGAACCGGGAATCGTTGGTGTAAACGTTCCGTCCGGAATCGGTTTGATGTCCTCAATCATGTCCGCAATCAGGTTCGTATTGGTAATTACAACCTCATGCGCTTTTTCTGCACCTAGATATTCAAACTCTTTCAGCATTTCATCCGTGGTGCGGAAATAAAGAGGAGCCTGCTGATCGGCATCCGAAAAGCCCATTCCACCCATTAAGATTGCACGGAACTTCGCATCGCCGGCATCCATGAAATGGACGTCACAGGTTGCAACAACCGGAATGTTGAGTTTTTCTCCTAGCCTAACAATCGTTTCGTTATACTCTTTCAGCGTATCTACGCTTGAAACTTTATTGTTTCGGATCATAAATTCATTATTGCCAAGCGGCTGAATTTCCAAATAGTCATAAAACTTTGCGAGTCTGCAAAGTTCTCCCCAGCTTTTTCCCTGAGAAATCGCACGGTAAAGTTGTCCGGCTTCGCACGCACTGCCAACAATCAGGCCTTCACGGTATTCCATCAGCTTACTTTTGGGAATACGGGGCTTTTTGGAGTAGTAATCAAGATGAGAAATTGAAATCAGCTTGTAAAGGTTTCGCAAACCTTCATAATTTCGCACAAGCAGGATTTGATGATACATGGGGGATTTTTTTACATCAACAGCGGCAAGTGAGGTATTGATTTTTTCAATACAGTTGCAGGCTTTTTCACTCTTTAGAATCCCCATCATTTTCTGAAATATTTTCGCCAGCACTTCCGCATCATCGCATGCACGGTGATGGTTAAAGTCCCCCAATCCAAGATGTTTTGCAACAATATCCAGCTTATGCTTTTTAAGTTCCGGGAACAATGAGCGGGACATTACCACGGTATCAATTGCCGTGAATCCGTAGCTCATGCCGCTGCGTCTTGCTGCCTGCCGAATAAAACTGGTATCAAACGAGGCATTATGCGCCACAAGTACTGCGTCGTCTCCACCGCAGAATTGATAAAACATTTGGAGTGCCTCAGCTTCCGAAGGTGCGTCGCGTACGTCGTCATCCGTGATTCCGGTCAGCTTCGTGATTTCATAAGGAATGGCGCGTTCCGGATTGACAAACGTATCCATACGGTCAACAATTTCACCGTTTTGAAGTTTGACCGCTCCGATTTCTGTTATACGTTCGGTGGCCGCAGACAGCCCGGTGGTCTCAATATCAAATACGATGATTTTGCTGTTAAAGTCCCCTTTTGCAGAACCGCTGACAGCATGAATCATATCGTCTACAAAGTAGGCCTCTACTCCATAGATCACTTTAATATTTCCGCCGCCTTTCCGAATTTTCCGGACCGCATTCATGCAGTCCGGAAATGCCTGCGCTACGCCATGGTCGGTAATGGCGACGGCTTTATGTCCAAATTCATAAGCGCGCTGAACCAATTTTGCGGCAGGAGTCATGCCATCCATCGCAGACATATTCGAGTGCATATGTAATTCCACGCGTTTCTCTTCGCTGAGATCTTTGCGGGAAACTTTTTTTACCACAGCGATACTATCCGGCCGCATTACATTTTCATGGTCAAAGCGGTCAAACTCGATCATCCCATGCATGACCACGGTATTTCCTTGCTTGAGCTGTTCGAGTCCTTTCATTTTTTTGTCAAACCGTCCAATTACCTTGGCGCAGTAAGAACTGGTGTAGTCGGTAAAAAAAATAGACAGAATCAATGTTTTTTCGTCGCGGCTTGTCCGGCGGTCGATTTTAAACACATCGCCCCAAACGGTAACAGCTCCGCTTTCAATGTTCACTTGCGCCATTTCCTGCGGTTTTCCTTTTGGAGATTTTCCGTACAGCGTCACCATAGAATTTGGCTCGAACGGCAGAGATTCCGCATCAAAGCTGAGTTTTTCAGCCGCAGGGCACACGGCATCCTCTACAACAGCTTTTTTCTCATGCGGCGCAGGCGGTGTATAAGCAATCGGAGCAGGGCGCGCCTTCTCCACCATATTGTGATAAAGCGAACTATCCGGTGTAATATCCAGTACACCATCGAAATCAATTTGAACTTTCAAATCGAATTCTTGCTGTATAATCTGCGATATTTTTTGAGCACAGTGGATTTCTTCCAAATGTTCCTGTCCGCCATGCGTCATATAAATGAGCAGTGTTGTCCCATCATAGTCGCATTTGCACCCATTGAAAAAGCCGTTAACCGGTACTCCCATATTCCCGAGACGTTCAATAATCTGAGGAAGATAGTCGCAGGTAAACAGCGAAGATGGATATCGTGGCCAAATATGTACTTCATGAAGCTGAAAGGCGGTACACAATTCCCGCTGAACCGTCGCAAATACTGCAAACGGCTCCAGCTTGTCCAGTTTCAGCCGAACAATCATCTGCCGTTTTTCGCGGCTGACCGTCAGCCCACAAATCTCTCCTTGCAGAAAACCATCTGAAGCAGGATGCTCCAGATAGTCACCAAATAGTTCTATAAATAATGCCAAGGCTAACACTCCAAACCGATCGTATTCGTTAAGATCTACATCTGCTCAATTTCACGCAGAAGCACATCGAGGATTTCATTTTCGGGATATTTTCCGACAGGTACTCCTTTTTTAAATAGAAGTGCTTCTCCATCACCGCCGGCAATCCCGATATCTGCTTCGCGGGCTTCACCGGGTCCATTCACGATGCACCCCATCACCGCTACCTTTATTTCTTTTTTGCAGTCGGACAGAGCCTTTTCAACTTTGTCTGCCAGTGAAATAAGATCAATCTTTGTTCTGCCGCAGGTCGGGCAGGAAACGATTTGTACTCCGCACCCCGGTTTTCCAATTGCTTTCAGAATATCCCGCGCGGCACGAACTTCCTCGACGGGGTCGGCTGTCAGTGAAACTCGAATGGTATCGCCGATTCCATCACACAGCAGTGAACCGATTCCAACCGCACTTTTGATAAGCCCCATTCGGCTTGTGCCTGCCTCGGTCACACCCAAGTGTAGTGGATAATCCAACTGCTGTGCCGCCAAGCGATACGCGGTTATCATATCCGGAACTTTGGAGGACTTTCTAGAAATG
>CALLQM010000222.1 GCA_938014855.1 uncultured Clostridia bacterium
GCCATGTTCCTGGAGGTAAGCGATCTCGGCTATCCCGCATGGGGAGGCAGCAAAACCGGCGCCGCCACCAATGCGGATATCAAGTCCAGCCTTGGGCTTGGCATCGTCCGCTTTGAGGAAAAGCCGGAGGAACCGCAGATTGACGCCTACGATTATGAGTACCGGGTCAACACCGACGTCATCACGGCGGTGCGCATCAGCGGTGGCCAGTCCGACCCTGACAGCCCCACTCGTGTCAGCTTCAATATCGGTGGCCAGACCTACAGTGTGGGCAATGTTTATTACCCTGAAGGAGACAGCCAGCTTGCGTGGGTGAAATGGAGAACCCCTGATACCGAGCAGAACATGACCATTGAAGTGACGGTGTCCGGCCCCGGCAGCACGGCGAAAACGACCCTCAACGTAAAAATCGTTGACCTTGATAAGAACCCGCCGCCCAATCCCGTAGCCGATGACCGCAATGACAGCTTCTCCCGCACTTCTGTTCCAAGCAGAGCGGTGAAAAGCACGGCAAGCTGGAGTGTCTGGCGCCCGTGGTGGCAGGAATATTGGGTATGGCATGGGGATGATGAGGACGGATACTGGTGTGACCATGGATGGTGGGAATTTGATCTGGATCGCTACAGCGCCAGTCTAACCGCAGCCATGAGCATCCAGTGCGATGATAAAAATCCCACCGCCAGCGGAAGAGTTATGAAGTCAGGATACGGTATCAACCAGACCGTCACCGGGAGTGTCAGCTCCAACCAAAGCTCGGCGGTTACCCAGCCGCAGAATGCGGTCAGCTATTTCCCTGAATTCGGCTACGAAGCCTACTGGCGGCTCTTGGATCGTATGGGATCGGGGCGGTTTGAATTTCAGAAAAATCCCTATTCCACCTACAAGAATCGGACTCATTTCAGCCCCATCTGGATGCTGGACGGCGCCTATACCGTCAACACATGGCTCATAGATGCGTGGACGCCCGATGGGATGCTGTCCGCCAACCTGACCGACAGCCTGACTATCCGCGGCAATCTGTGGCAGGATTGGCACGCCGGTCCCATCCAGCCGTAAAGGAGGGACGAGGATGGCATATGAACGCATTGAGGCTCCAAAAGGCAGCGTGTACCACTACACAAAAACGGATCGGCTGGAGGCAATTCTCAAGGATGGCCGCATCCGGCGGTTCGGAGATCGGGAGTGCTGGTTCTGCACCTCTCTTGCAGATACCCTGCGGCTTTTATAATTGACAGGCATGCAGGTCCGGCCCCCTTGCGTCGATGTGCTGGGACGCTGGCGGAAATAGCCCGCTTTTGTGCCGGAGGATTATGTGATTCTCCAGCTGGAGCCGCGCTATCAGAACGGCGATTGGGTGCGCTGGAATCAGGAGCTGCCGCCCGGCTGTTCCGCTGAGCTCCTTGCACAAGCGAAGGAATTCAGTGCGCTGAAAAAAGGATTTCGGGGCGACCTGAAGTTTTACCAAAACCCGCAAGTGCTTGCGGTAGCTCCGCTTTTGGAGGAACAGACTCCGGGCATGGACATGACCATGCAGCTATAAAAACAGAAAAAGAACAAGGCGGCGGGAGCGATCCTGCGGCCTTGTTCCTCATTTCGGAAAGGTGGTCTTTATGAAAAGATATAAAAAAATCGCGCTGGCACTCACGCTCGTTCTCATGGTAAGCCTGCTGTTTGGCACAACCGCTTTTGCGGCAAACGGCGACGTGGCCGGGGCGATTGAGGGAACGTGGAACGATGCCTCCGGGCAAATCAAGACGGTGGTCAACAAGGTGGTGTTCCCTGCAATCGACTTGATTCTGGCGGTGTTTTTCTTTGCCAAACTTGGGATGGCGTACTTCGATTATCGCAAACATGGGCAGTTTGAGTGGGCGGCGCCCGCCATTCTGTTCGCCTGCTTGGTGTTCACTCTCACGGCGCCGACCTATATCTGGACTATACTCGGGATGTGACTGTAAAACAAAAAGTAGGCAACCCGAGCCTGATAGCAAGGTTTGCCCATATTTTCATAGTAATCGTGATTAGTTTTGGTAGAACCGATTTAGTCTCAATAAGCTGTCTGCTCATTTGGTTCATACAGAATATTTGTTAAACAAAATAGGCAATAATGCTTTACTCCATTGATTTGATCAGAACAACCTTTTCCCATCTGAAATATCAATATCGAGCTCTTTTGCCACACTGTTTTGCTTAAATGGATTTATTTTTTCCACTACACCGTCACGTTTGAAAAGTGAGCCTGTATTCTTGAACCAAAAGGTTACATCTGCTGTTACGCATTGTTCACGGATATTAAGTACCCAATCATAATCGCACATACGGGCTTCTCGTCCTGTTTCGCCGCCAACGGTAACATGGTCTATGCCATCAAGATATGGTGTTAAATCTATCGCTTCTAAAAGTGGGGCGCAGGCAATAAAGCGCCGCTTTATCGGATAGGATAAAAAGAGCGGAAGCCTGTAATCGGCGAGTGTTTGATTTTCGGCAGTACAGCCAATATTCACATTGTCATAGCCTGTACCCCAATCAGACGGAAGCGATTGGGGGAAACGGTCAATTCGCTTTGTTAAAATCAAGAAATCAATATCTGTTCTTTCCTTGATGATAGCCCAAATGTCTTTACGCCACTCGTCTGCTTCTGGCAGGAAAAAGTCAGTCGCAAAACAGGTTGGAAGAATTTTGTTGCCTTTGATATTGTATTCTCCCTTTGCATTTTTCCTTGCGGGCCAATCAAATTTATCTGTTTTTTGTATTGTGCTTTGACCATAGCGTTTTGCATACGGCCCATAAAAATAGCAATTTGTACAGCCATCACTTATCTTGTAACAGCCTGTCCATGGCTCCCAGTTCATAGTATTCCTCCTCTTGGATGGGTGAAGCCGATGATGGCAGAAACGCACCGCTTGTCAAGTGCAGCGTTTGAACGTCACCGTCTGTGCCTTCATGGAGATCTTATCCACCTCATAGCCGTAGACGGGCAGCTCCTTCTTGAAGGTTAAAAAGGCGTGGTCGATGGGAAAGCCCAGAATCTGTTCAATCTCG
>CALLQM010000223.1 GCA_938014855.1 uncultured Clostridia bacterium
ACGGAAAAACCATAGCGGTTATCGGGTATGGAAGCCAAGGACATGCACATTCACTCAACCTTAAAGACAGCGGAGTTTCGGTTGTGGTTGGACTTCGTAAAAATTCTGCACGCTGGAACGAAGCCGCAGAGGCAGGTCTGCAGGTAAAAGAAATTGCGGATGCGGTTCGCGGTGCGGATGCGGTCATGATGCTGGTGCCGGATGAATTAGCGGCAGATATCTATAAAGAATCGATTGCGCCCAATTTAAAAGAACATGCGACCTTGATGTTTGCGCATGGCTTTAACATCCACTTTAATCAGATTGTGCCGTCTGCCGGCATTGATGTTTCAATGGTAGCGCCCAAGGGACCCGGTCACCGTGTGCGTGCCGAGTATCTGGAAGGAAAAGGGGTTCCGTCTTTGGTTGCGGTGTATCAGGATGCATCCGGACAGGCGAAAGAATTTGCAATGGCTTATGCAAGTGCAATCGGTGCAGGGCGTGCCGGTATTTTTGAAACAACATTTAAAGAAGAAACCGAAACAGATCTTTTTGGCGAACAGGCGGTTCTCTGCGGCGGTGTTACCGAATTGATGAAAGCCGGATTTGATACACTTGTCGAGGCAGGATATTCTCCGGAAATGGCTTATTTTGAGTGTGTTCATGAAATGAAGCTGATCGTTGACTTGATTAACAGCGGCGGATTCAGCATGATGCGTTATTCCATCAGTGACACCGCAGAATACGGCGATTACTGCACCGGAAAACGGATTGTTACAGAAGATACGCGCAAGGAAATGAAAAAAGTTCTACATGAAATTCAAGATGGAACGTTTGCGAGCAAATGGGTTTCCGAAAACCGCGCAGGAGGCCGTGCAAACTTCTTGGCTACGCGCCGTATGGAATCAGAACATCCGGTGGAAATTGTCGGTGCAAAACTGCGTAAAATGATGAGCTGGCTGAAAAAATAACAGTTAGCAAAGACATAAAAAATCACGAAAAAATACAAATTACAGCCGACTTTTATAAAAGTCGGCTGTAATTATAAAATGTTGAACATTAAACACTTATTTTAACAAAAAACTATGTACAATTTGCCATACGCTGATTTATTTGTTATACTATAAACAACTTATCCGTTTTAAGAGAAGGGTGCGTTGTTAATAAATTAATAGAAATCAGGTGTTTATGTGAAAAGTATGAAAAAATGTTTGGCGTTGTTGCTTGCTGTTGGAAGCCTTTTATCTGTCACTGGATGCAGTTCCGATAAGGAAAACACAGTAATTGTTGGGGCTAAAAATTACACCGAAAGTTTGCTCACCGGTGAAGTAATGGCGAAACTCCTGGAAAATAAAACAGATTTAAAAGTGGAGCGGAAATTCAACTTGGCACCTGCTATTTGCTTTGAATCTGCACAAAATGGAGAAATTGATCTGTTTCCGGAATATACCGGATGTGCGCTGATTCAATATCTTGATATGGATCCGGTCAGTGACGCTACGGAAACCTACAACGTCGTAAAGGATGTCTATCAAGAAAAATATGACTTGGTATGGCTGGATAGGTTAGGGTTCATGAATACATATGCCAATGCGGTGCGCAAAGAGGTTGCGGAAAAATATAATATTAAAACCGACAGTGATTTAGCAAAGTATGCGCCGGAGTTGGTATATGCAGCGGAACATGGATACTTAGACCGTGAAGATGGTTATTATCCGATGTGTGAATTGTACGGATATAATTTTAAAGAAACGGTACAAATGGATATTGGTCTAATCTATCAGTCGCTGGATCAGGGCGATATGGATGTTGCCAATGTCTATACGACCGATGGACTGCTTTATGAATACGACTTAGTCGTTTTGGAAGATGACAAGCATTTTTTCCCTTGTTATGATTGCGCACCGGTTGTTCGCAACGATGCCCTTACGGCACATCCTGAAATCGGTGAAGTGCTCAGTGTATTAGATGACATCGTAACGGAAGAAGATATGATTCGATATAATTATATGATTGATGGTAAGAAAATGGATGTTGAGGAAGTAGCAGATATTTTTATTGAAGAGCAAGGTCTATTATAATTAATACATACTAGAATTTACGGGAAACAATAGGAAATAAAAAGCGTCCTGTACCGATTGGACAGGACGCTTTTTGATAGATTGATTATTCTTTTGTAACAAGAGTATCGACATTTTCTTGAGTAACCAAGCTGTTTTCAAGAATGACTTCTTTTTCAACAGGTTTTCCGTCGAGGTGATCAACCGCAGTCATCAAAATTGCCTTTCCGAGGAAGAATGGAGGTTCCGCAATGGTTGCTTCCACACGTTTTGCTTTTAGAGCGGCAATGGTATCATCAATTGCGTCGCATCCAATCATGACGATTTCATCTGCACGATCAGCCGCTTCAACTGCTTCCAAAGCACCTAACAGCATTTCGTCATTTGCGCAGTACATGCCATCAATTTCCGGATTGGCCTGCAGAATGTTTTCCACCACACTCATAGCTTCTGCGCGGTCAAAATTCGCAACAGCGGTAGCGACGATTTTCATATCCGGATTTTCCGCCATGACATCATTAAAGCCTTTTGAACGGTTTTGCGCAACGTTGGTGCCCATGATTCCTTGGATTTCGACGATGTTGCCTTTTCCTCCAAGTTCATCAACCAGGAACTGTCCCGCAATTTTACCGGATTTAATTGCATCATATCCGATATGTGCAACCACTTCGCCGCCATTTGCCTGACGGTCCATGGTAAATACAGGGATTCCAGCTTCGTTGCAAGCCTCAACGGAAGATACGATTGCATCAGAATCGCAGGTGTCAATGATGATTGCATCGGGCTGTTTGGTGATTAAATTTTCGATATCCTTCATCTGAATAGACGGATCGTTTTGTGCATCGGTAACAAAGAGTTCAACACCATCATCATCGGCCGCTTTCTGTACGCCGTCTTTTACGTCGACGAAAAATGGATTGGTTTGTGTGTTCATGGAAAGTCCAATGGTGTATTTTTTCGCATCAGAGGATGGTTCTGCTTCTGTTTCAGAAGCAGCCTCGGAAGTTGCCGCAGAAGAAGACGGAGCCTCTGAAGAGCTTTGTTCAGGCTTTTCACCTGCACATGCGGAAAGCATAGAAGATACCATTAATGCAGATACCAGCAATGTAATTGTTCTTTTCATTTTTATAACTCCTTTCAAACTTTGCTGTTTATTCATCAACCTTTGCAGAAAGGTCTTTGACTTTTTTATCCGCCAAAACCGCAAGCAGAATCACTGCACCTTTTACGATATTTGTTGCATGCGGATTGACGTTGAGGAGGGTTAGGATGTTGTCGATAATTCCCATAATTAATGCACCTACAACCGTTGGCAGGACAAAACCGGAGCCGCCGCTTAGACTTGTGCCGCCTAGAATAACGGCTGCGATTGCATCCAGCTCATATCCGTTTCCGCCTGTTGACTGTGCCGAACCTAGTCGGGCGGTCAAAACAATTGCGGCAATGCTGCACATGAAGCCGTTGATTATGTAGGTCATCCATTCGGTTTTGAGTACGGAAATACCGGAAAGGCGGGTCGCTTCTTTATTACCGCCCAATGCATAGACGCTTCGGCCAAATTTCGTGTGTCCGAGTGTAAAATAAGCGACGATGTAAATTACAATGAGCAGGATGATGGGGAACGGAATTCCCAAAATATCGCCCTTACCTACAAATTTAAACGAGGCTGCTTTTACAGGAATTGGGGCACCTTTTGTATAAACTAAGATGCAGCCACGCAAAAGGGTCATCATTCCAAGGGTCGCGATAAATGGAGGAATACCGCATTTTGAAACGAAAAACCCATTGCATGCGCCGCAGGCAATGCCGATTAGAACACTGACGAGCATGGCTAAGAACGTGCTGCCTGTTGCGACCAGTGTCCCTGCAGCTATGGCGCCGCAGATGCCTACGATGGAACCGACAGAAAGATCGATGCCGCCGGTCAGTATAACAAATGTCATGCCGCAGCCGATCATTGCCACAACGGCAATCTGACGAATGACATTAAATAGGTTGGCAACGCTTAAGAATGCGGGAGACAAAAACGATGCAATAATACACATCAAAACTAAAATAATGACTGCCCGAAAAGAATTGATGATATTAACCAGTTGCTTTTTTGAATTTTTTTTCACTTACGAACACCTCCGGAAGCATAAGCCAGGACAGATTCTTGACTGGCTTCGCTTTTGTTAAGCTCTTTGACGATTTCTCCTTCCCGCATCACGAGCACCCGGTCGCTCATTCCGATGAGTTCCGGAAGATCGGAGGAAATGAGTATGATGCTTTTCCCCTCTTGAGTGAGACGGTTCATGATTTGATAGATTTCTGCTTTTGCGCCCACATCTACGCCGCGGGTCGGCTCATCAAAAATACAAATCGAAGGATTGGTTTCTAGTACTTTGGCAAAAACAACTTTTTGCTGGTTGCCGCCGCTTAGATTTCCTACAAGCTGGCTTTGATCAAACACCTTAATATTGAGCTTTTTGATGTTTTGCAGCACGATTTCTTGTTCTTTCTTTTTGTCGATAAATACTCTGCGAACAAGTTTTTTAAGAGAAGGGAGCGAGATATTTTCTTTCACACTGCGTATCAGCACAAGCCCTTCCTGCTTACGGTCATCTGAGACAAACCCGATGCCGGCTTTTAATGCTTTTGCAGGGGAAGAGCAGTCTGCTGCGGTTCCGTTTAGAAAAAGTTCTCCGCTTTTGATTGGCATGGCGCCATAAATCAGTTTCGATAGTTCAATATTTCCCGCGCCAAGCAGACCGACAATGCCAAGAATTTCGCCTTTATGAAGCTGAAAATTTACGTTGGAAACTCCTTTTCCGCAGATGTTTTTCGCTTCAAAAACAACTTCTTCCGGCTGGTAATCGCGGGCAGGATAGAGGTTGGATACATTTTTACCGACCATCATGGCTACAATTTCGTCGTAATCGGTATCTTTGGTCTGTTTGGTTTCGATGTATCTGCCGTCGCGGAATACAGTAATTCGATCTGAAATTGTAAAAATTTCATCCATACGGTGTGAAATATAGAGAATTGAAATGCCTTGCTTTTTTAGATCTTTTATAATTTTAAACAACACGCCAATTTCTTCTTCTGACAGAGCGGCTGTTGGTTCGTCCATGATGATAATGCGAGCCCCGATCGTCAGACATTTTGCGATTTCCGTCATTTGTGCTTGTGCAACGGAAAGATTCTTGATTTTCGTTTTACAGCTGAATGTTAGGCCCAGTTTGGTAAGCGTTTGCTGTGCATTGCGATAGAGCGTTTCCCAATCAACATTTCCAAAACGGGTGGTTGGAAGTCTGCCTAAATATAGGTTTTCCGCAACCGTTAGATCCGAAATGAGATTAAATTCTTGATAGATCATGGCGATTCCGATTCGTTCCGCATCCTTCGTGGAATGGAACCGAACTTCTTTACCGTCCACGACCATTTTTCCCGACGTATACGGTTGTGCACCGGATATAATCTTCATTAGGGTGGATTTGCCGGCACCATTTTCCCCGCACAGGGCATGCACTTCTCCCGGAAGGACATCCAAACTGACTCCGTCGAGGGCGCGAACACCAGGAAAAAGCTTAACGATATGTTCCATTGATAAAATGGGTTCTGTGCTGTGCATAGTTCTACCCCCTTAGCAAGCTAATAGGCACATCCGCATTGTAAAATCACATTGGTGTACGGAGTAAATTCTCCCGTCAGGATAATCGCCTTTGCGTTTTTGCTTTGTTCTTTAAGATTTGCGTGATCGATATAGTCTACTGGAATTCCTTCTGGAAGCAGGCTGAGCGCTTTTTTGTGAAAATCCGGGCTCACGGATTTCGCCTCACAGGCAAACGTTGCTTTTTCCACAACAATATATTTTAGAACTTCTTCCAATACATCCAAATATTTTGGGTCACCGGGTTTCCAGCCAAGATCGACGCGTTCCACTCCTTTGGGAATTGGAAGTCCTGCGTCTCCGATTACAAGAGTGTCCATATGCCGCAGTTCAGTCAGAACACGCGCGAGCTGCGGATGTAAAATACCGTTTTTAATCATATCATTCTCTCCTTTGCAAATCTGAAACTACGATTTCCAATTTTCAAGAAATGCATCAATTTCCTCACGAGTGGGCATAGCGGGGGTTGTACCCAAGCGTTGTACCGCAACAGAAGCTAAAGCATTTGCAAATCTAGCGGCTTCCCAAATGTTTTTGCCTTCCGAAAGTGCAGTTACGAGACCGCCGTTAAATGCGTCACCGGCTCCGGTGGTATCCAAAACCTTTACTTCCGGTACGGGAAGGATTGCATGTTTTTCTTTCGTAGCGACAAAAACGCCGTTTTTGCCAAGCGTAATCAACACATTTTTTACGCCTTTTTGGAAGAACCAATCTGCCGCTTTTACTGCGCTTTCCTCGTCGACAACCGGAACACCGGTTAAGATTTCGGCTTCCACTTCGTTTGGAGTAATCAGATCAATTTTGGAAAGCAGGCTGTCGCTGATTGGCTGAACGGGAGCGGTATTCAAAACAACCTTAACGCCGTTGCGATGAGCAATGTCAACGACTTTTTCTACCGCATCGACATTCGTTTCCAGCTGGGTAAGCAAATAATCGGATTCCCGGATGGATTGTTCCATCGATTTGATATCTTCATCGTTTACGGTGCCGCATGCACCTAAAACCACAACGATTTCGTTTTGGCTGCTGTTTTCATCCACCATGATTAATGCGCAGCCGGTTTCGGTTTTTTCAGAATAATAGATATGAGATGTATCCATTTTAAGTTCATTCATCGCATCCAATGCAACATTGGCAAACTGATCTTTTCCCAATTTAGTAATCATCGTGACATTTGCACCGGCTTTATGTGCGGCGACACCTTGATTGAATCCTTTTCCGCCCGGTCCCATTTTAAACATGGAACCTTTTACGGTTTCACCCGGAACGGGAAGATGCGGTGTCCGCGACATTAAATCCACTACAAAACTGCCAAACACTGTGATTTTGCTGCCCATAACAATTCCTCCTGTATCAAACTTTCGCCCTTACTTCTGTACAAATGCTACGCCGCTGCTCGTTCCAATTCGGTCTGCTCCGGCATCAACGACAGCTTGCGCCGCTTCAATGGTTCGAACTCCGCCGCTGGCTTTTACAAGTGCTTTTCCATCGACCGCTTTTTTCATCAAAGCGACATCTTCGGGAGTTGCGCCGCCTGTGCTGAATCCGGTGGAAGTCTTTACAAAGTCTGCTCCGGCTTTTACACAAGCCTTACATACTTTGACTTTTTGCTCATCCGTCAATAAGCAGGTTTCGATAATTACTTTAACGAGCGCGTGGTTATGTGCCGCATCGATGACAGCTTTGATGTCGTTATAAACAAAATCGTAATCTCCATCCATAACGGCGCCAATATTAATGACCATATCGACTTCCTGCGCACCGTTTTTGATTGCTTCAATCGTTTCAAATACTTTTGTAGCAGTTGTGGTTGCGCCTAAAGGGAATCCAATTACGGTACAGGTTTTTACACCGCTGTCTTTTAATAGTTCAGCTACGTATTCCACATGGCAGGAATTGATGCAGACAGAAGCAAAATGGTGTTCGATTGCTTGCTTGCAAACCTTTTCAACGTCCGATTTGGATGCATTCGGCTTTAAAATGGTGTGGTCGATGTATTTGGCAAAATTCATAGATAAAACCCTCTTTCACATTATGTAACCGGTTACAATTTTGATAATATAAATACCTTATAAAAATTCAAAGTAAATATAACATCAATAATTGGTTCGATTACAGATTTTCGTTAGCTATTTTTTCTGATCCACGAAGAATCAGCTGGGTTGGAAAAACAATTCGGCGTGCATGGTCATCCGTACATGGATTTTCCAACCGTTCAAGCAGAATATTCATTGCAGCTACGCCCATTTCTGAGACGGCTCGGTTGACAACCGAAAGCTGAAATCCTACATAATTTAAAATGTCGATGTCATCAAATCCAATGACGGAAATATCTTGACCCAAGCGGTAATGATGTTCCACAAGATATTTTAGACATCCAATTGTCATCAAGTTGTTGGAAGAAAAGATTGCGGTTGGGGGATTCTCAACAGACAATAATTTCCCGGTCAGTTCATATCCCATTTCAATTTTAAAGTCACCACGAGCAATATATTGGTCACGAATGGTTCCTCCACATTGATTCATCGCACTCAAATAACCTTCCAGACGTTCTTTTCCCGGTTTGGATGTTTCCGGTCCGGCGATAATGGCAACACGTTGATGTCCCAACTGAAGAAAGGTTTTCACCGCATGAAAAGCACCTTGAAAGTTTTCGACAAACACGCCGTCAAAATTTGAATTATGGAGATTACGGTCCACCAATACAACTGGTACGCCGGATTGATACAGTTCAACTAAAAGGTCTCGTGTAATGTCGTCATGGTTGGCTGCCGGGGTTATGATGACCCCTTTCAAGCGCTGTTCTCTTACAGCTTGCAGAGAACGATGCTCAATTATGGGATTTTCATTTGTTCCGAAAAATAAAATATTATATCCATTTTTTTCTGCAACTTCGCTGATTCCACGAATCACTCCAGAAAAAAATGAGTTTTCAATATCAGGTATGATAACCCCGATACTGGAAGTATCCTGTTTACTCAGGCTGCGGGCTACCGCGCTGGGTGTATAGTTATGTTCGCGTATATATTGTTCAATTCTTTTTTGAGTTTCTTCGCGTACGTTTCCGGTGCGATTGATTACTCTGGACACCGTAGCAGACGAAACACCAAGTGCACGTGCGATATCATGAATGGTCAAATTGCCAGTCGCCTTTCTAAACAAATTATGTAACCGGTTACATTAACTGCATTATAACAGACCATCTTACTGTTGTAAACCACAAGAATGATAAAATTAATAAAATTTGTATAACTATTTAATAATTATTATAAAATTTGTGCATTAAAACAAAAAATAAGAAGGAATCATAACTTTTTGACAGCTTAATAAGGAAAATATATAAACAGATTATACCAATTGTATAATTTAAAAACAATATACTGATTTACGACTTATCAATAGTAAATTGGATAGAAATGTGGTTTAATCTGAAGCGTGACTCTTTGGAAGTTTTTGTTGCAATTCCATCAATTCCGTTATATGGTAGATGCAAGGGGGATTTGCAATGCGCCGTAAAATCGTATGGGATCTGCTAAAAATTTTGATTACTCCATGGGTGATGTATGCAGTTATTTTTGCAATGGACGAATTAAAAATGCGACTCCTTTATGCAACCACCGCGGCATGGTATTTTGTTGCGTTAATCGGATACTTATTCATCGGTGTGTTCTTTGCATTTATGCTGGATCTTTCAAACGAAACGTTTCGCAGCCGGGCATTAATGGTTGTGTTAATCGTGCAAATTGTCTTGCCTGTATGCATCTATTTTTTGCAGATTCCATCTATCTATCGAAATATAAAAAAGTTCCATGATTATACGACGGTTTTGCTAATGGGATCTTATGTTTATTTGTTAGGTAAAACAATCAAAAGCAAGCCTTAATACGATTCTTAAAAACCAAAAGTCATTACTCATAATGCAATTAATCAATAAAAAGGAAGGGATTTTATGAAACGTTCAAAAATCAATCAAGTAATTCGAGACATGGAAGCGCTGATTCATGAATATCGTTTTGCACTTCCGAAATTTGCCTACTGGACCAAGGAGGATTGGGAACAAGCAGGCAGTGAATATGATGAAATCAAAGAGAATAAACTCGGCTGGGATATTACAGATTTTGGATTAGGGAAATTTGATGAGACTGGTTTTTCACTGTTTACCATACGCAACGGAAATGTAAATCTTCCCAAGTATAAAAAGCCATATGCGGAAAAACTGCTGATGCTGTATGAGGGGCAAGATTCTCCAATGCATTTTCACTGGAACAAAATGGAGGATATTATAAACCGCGGCGGGAATGACGTTTACATAACCCTGTATAACGCAGGCAAGGATGGCGAGCGCCTGCAAACCGATGTGACGGTCAGCATGGATGGCAAACAAATGACGGTGCCCGCCGGAACTGCTGTCAAATTAAGTAGTGGGGACAGCATTACGATTACTCAGTACCTCTATCATGATTTTGCGGTTCCCAAAACGGGTGGTTCGGTGCTATTGGGTGAAGTTTCAATGTGCAACGATGATGACAACGACAACAGATTTTATGAACCGATCGGGCGCTTTCCTGAAATTGAGGAGGATGAACCGCCGTATCGGTTATTGTGTACCGAGTATTCCAATTGGAAAAAGTAATTTGATAAGGGTGAATGGCTTGAAAAGTATTTATCATTTTGAACCAGTCGATCCAATTTTAGATGAGAGCGATTATAAAAAAGAATTGATTCATTGGGCTGAGCGAGAGCAGAAAACGTTTGAAATTCTTAAAATGGGAAAACAGCCGCTTGTTAAAGTGGATGGTAATCGGCTTATCTGTAAATTAGAGCCACCCAAACGATTGGAGCTTCCGTTTTTTGATATTTATCATTCTTATATGTCGTTTGGATATAAGTTTGTTTATATGTACCCGAGCACTTCGTAAAAACAGGCAGTGCAGATTTCATCTGCACTGCCTGTTTTGTACGTTTGGAATACTAGATGGATGGAAGTCCAAATGCAGATTGAACAAGAACCATGTAAAGGATCGTTCCGACTCCGATGCTTAATAATACGTTACGTTTCCATATATGTAAAAGAACAATGGTAGCCATGGAGATGAATTCCGGAATCCCATGCGGCGCAGTTGTAATCGATACATTTTTTAAGCAATAAACCACCAGCAATCCCATCATAGCGGGTGGCAGAAGCTGTCCGAGATAGGTAATGATTTGAGGCGGCTGTTGTTTTTCGGGAAACAGTACAAAAGGCGCAAATCTTGTCACAATTGTTCCCAACGCAACCGAAAGAATGATGACAACTGTTTGAATTGGCGTTAAGCACATACTCGTTTCCTCCTTAATAAAAATACAAAAACAATCAGAGCCATAGACGGTATAATAAAATTCTCTGCACCAAATAACCATAAACTAACAGCGGTGCAGGATATCCCGATGATTCCAGGGATTCGGTTTTTCTTGTTTTCCATTTGTTCAAGAAAAAGAACTAAAAAAAGCGCGGTCAATACAAAATCCAAGCCCTGCGTATTAAACGATAGAAAGCCACCTAATACGCCGCCGAGAAATGTTCCAAATACCCAATAGAGATAATTTAATAACGAAATGGAGAAATAGAAATACTTTTTATTGATACAATCGGGCGGTTCAATACTCGATGAAATCGAAAACGTTTCATCACATAACGTATAGATTAAAAATCCACGTAGTTTCCCCAAGCCTTTGTATTTTTCCAGCATTGAAATGCCATAAAATAAGTGTCTGGCATTGACCATCAGACTTAACAAAAATGCCTGAATCGGGTCAAACGGGATGGATAAAAGCGTGATTGCAACAAATTGCATGCTTCCGCAAAATGCGATGGCACTCATCAGCACAGACCATACCGCCCCATATCCCTTTGTCTGCATCAGAACGCCGTAGGCCATACCCAAAACCAAAAAACCGGTCAAAACAGGAATTGTACTTGGAAAAGCGGCTCGAAACGCTGTTTTAAATTCTTGAAACGGTTTCTTTTTCATTTTCAGCATTGCACTCCTTTAAAAAGGTTTGTATAATATAATGAACGTTTAAATTAATTAAGTTAAATATATTTTACTTATGTTCACTATATTTGTCAATCCAAACTTTAGGAGGATACGATAAATGAAAATTAGCTTAATTATCGCTAGTAACCTCAAAAAACTGCGCAGTGAAAGAAATTTAAGTTTTGGGCAGCTTTCTGCTCTTTGCGGGGTCAGCAAAGTTATGCTTTCCCAAATAGAAAAAGGCGATGCGAATCCGACTATCAATGTACTTTGGAAGATTGCAAACGGACTAAAAGTTCCATATACAGCACTGCTTGAACAACCGGTTTATCAAACAAACGTGATAAAAAAATCGGAAATTATCCAACAAAATAATGAAAATGAGCATTATCGAATCTATTGTTTTTACACCAATACACCGCATCGCAACTTTGAGCTGTTTCAAATCGAGTTGGATGCAGGACATTGCTATGATTCGATTGGACATTCCGAAAAATCGCAGGAATATATTATGGTGCTCGAGGGGGAACTAAGTATAACCGTTAACGAGCAAACGTATCGTTTGGGCAAAGATGAAGCAATTGAGTTTATTGCATCGGAAAAGCACAGTTATCATGCATTGGGAAATCAAACACTCAAAGCCATCGTAATTAATTATTATCCAGCTTAACAATCTGATATAGATTCAGCTTGTTTGACTTGATTTTATCCAATATTTGTTTAATAATGGAGATAGTTGTCGTTGTATTAAACTTCTCTTAGGTTTCGAAAAAATTGTATGATGTTTTACAATACTGCAAAGCGACTCATAAGAACGAAAAAAATGAGTAGGTGATTGAATTGAATGGGATTTTTCTTTTATAAAAGAATGATCTTTCAATATCAGCTTATAAAATATATTAATTAAAAGAGGGTAAGACATGCAAAAAATGAAATTAGCACTCATCGGATGTGGATATCTAAACGAGATTGTAGCGAACGCAATGAAAGACGGTTATCTGCCGGAATATGAATTGATTGCTGTTTTGGGAAGAGACAGCGACCGCGCAAACGACTTTGCGGCACGTTATGGCTGTAAGGCTTGTGCCAATATTGAGGAACTTGTCGCAATGAAACCGGATTTTACCGCTGAAGCCGCGTCCGTTAAAGCGATACAAGATTACAGCGAAACCATTTTAAACGGCGGATCAAATTTGGTTGTGCTGTCGATTGGCGCCTTTGCCGATGGCGAATTTTACGAGCGCATCAAAAAGACTGCCGCAAAGAATGAGCGCCGTGTATATATCGCCAGCGGTGCGGTTGGCGGATTTGATGTTCTGCGAACAGCCGCGCTCATGAGCCCCATTACAGCTTCCATCAGCTCTCAGAAAGCACCTGCATCGCTAAAAAATACACCGCTTTTTGAAGATGAGTTAATGGATATCAAAGCACCGAAGCAAGTGTTCAGCGGTTCCACAAAGGAGGCAATTGCAATTCTGCCGACCAAGGTAAATGTGGCAATTGCTACAGCACTTGCGAGCGCGGGACCAGAACATACGACGATGAATATTAAAGCCGTACCGGGCTTTCAAGGCGATGAATATAAGATTGAGATCAAAGGGGAAGAAGTACGCACCGACCTCAACATCTATTCCCGCACGAGCGCAATTGCCGCATGGAGCGTAGTGGAAGTCTTGCAAAATGCCGTATCGCCGATCGTATTTTAAGGAGGTATAGAATGTTTAAAAAATTAGTTGCAATGGAACCGGTAAGCTTGATTGATTCCGCAGAACAAAAACTTCACGATTATGCAAAAGAAGTGGTTCTATTTGATGATATCCCAAAAGACAATGCAGAAATCATACATAGAATTGGTGATGCGGATGCGGTACTTCTCAGTTATACCAGCCGTATTGATAAAGAAATACTGGATGCCTGCCCCAATATCCGTTATATCGGTATGTGCTGTAGTCTGTATTCCGAGGAAAGCGCCAATGTAGACATCCGTACTGCTCGTGAAAAGAATATTGTGGTATATGGTATTCGGGATTATGGCGATCAGGGCGTAGTGGAATATGTCGTCAGCGAACTGATCCGTTATCTTCACGGTTTCGGCGGGAAACAGTGGCAGGATCTTCCGGTAGAACTTACCCAATTAAAAGTCGGAATCGTCGGTCTCGGTACTTCTGGTACGCTGATTGCGGAAGGACTTCAGGCGATGGGAGCGGATTTGTATTATTACAGCCGTTCTCGCAAGCCCGAGCAGGAAGCAAAAAACATGAACTATCTGCCGCTGAAAGAACTGTTAAATACGGTTGATGTGGTCTGCACTTGCCTAAATAAAAATGTGATTTTAATGAACGATGAGCAGTTTGAATGGCTTGGCAATCATAAGATCATGTTTAATACATCCATCGGTCCATCTCATGATGTTGCCGCTCTTGCCAAATGGCTTGAGCATGGTGATAATGAATTTTTCTGCGACACTGCTGCCGCTCTCGGCGATGACACCGGCAAACTTCTTTCCAGTCCTCATGTAAATTGTATGCATGTATCATCCGGACGAACAAAACAAGCCTTTGTTCGCTTGAGTGAAAAGGTGTTAAACAATATTGAAACTTTTCTGAAGCAAAAAGACAGTTAAACTATAATAAAGAACAACCGCGATTAGGATCATTCCTAATCGCGGTTGTTTTAGTTTTTACAAAAATAGGGAACGGTCGTATTCTAGAACTTAAAAACGCTTGCTGTTATTGGGAAGTAATGCTTTCGATTAAAAATATTATATGGTATAATATATAATATATATAAAATTTAAAATTTTGCACTTTAAAATAGTGTCTTTAAACAACGATGCCTTATTTAATGAGCAATGCTATATGATCTTTGTGTGATTTTTATGATAAATTACAGATTTAGCATGAAAGCTACGAACATAGTATACCTGTATATAGGAAAGGGAAAACGTGTGGATGAGTGTAGAAGAAAAACCAAAAAAGCAGCTTCACAATCTTAAAAATTATTTATGCACCCGCAAGTTCCTATCAGCTTTTCATTGGAACAGTTTGTGGATTGTAATGGCAGCAACAATATTGGCAATTACTTTGGCAGCGGTTATCATTATTACGCAAATTATTTATGATTATGCAGATAATGTGGTAAACAAGTATATTGAAAAAAATAATGCTGAGTTTACAAATAAAGTTGTTTACTCAATTAACAACTATATACAAGAAATGATATCGGTTGCAGATGACATCGAGAAGTTGCTAAATCAATCTTCTGCGGAGGAGTTAAATCATAGATTATATATACTTTTGCGCGATGACGTGGAGACAATAGCCGTTTTTGATGAAAATAATAATCCGATCATATCAACAAGTCACCTTGGGATACGTAAGGATATTGCAGTCACTCGACAAAGTTGGTTTACCCAAGCCAGTGTTGGCGATGGATATTTGCTTTCTCAGCCTCATGTTCAGCGTTTATACAGAGGCCGCTACCCCTGGGTTATAACGCTGACACGCAGCGTTTCATGGCAGGAGAATGGCAATGTCCGTACTGGAATTATTATGGTTGACATGAACTTTAACCGAATACGCGATTTGTGCGCACGTGATGTGGAAAAAGATGGATACCTTTACTTAATTGATGAACAAGGAGACATCGTATACCATCCCAAACAACAAATGATTTATGCTGGAATTCTACCTGCAGAAGTATCAGAAATTCGTACAGATAATAAAGGACATGACGTGGTTGAGCAGGATGGTGGAAGAATATCGGTATGCACACAAGCACTAGAAGGCGTTCCTTGGCGTGTGTGTGGAATTGCTTTTATGAATGGATTAGCTACATATGATGCTGGATTAAGTGTATTTATCCTTACCGCAATTATTATTCTATCTATAGTAGTCTTGATTAGCAGTTTACTGATTGCTCACCTGCTTATAAGACCATTCCACAAACTGGCTGTGCTTATGGAACAAGTTTCAGATAAAGAAGAAACCGTACTTGCACGTGAGACAGGTATTTATGAGGCGGGACAACTTGGAGCGGCATTTAACCGTATGACCGTGCGTATTCAAAGGCTTATGACACAAATATGTGAAGAACAAAAACAATTGCATAAAAGCGAACTCAAAGCTCTAAATGCTCAAATTAATCCTCATTTTTTGTATAATACGTTAGATTCCGTTGTATGGCTTGCGGAAAGTGGAGATGAGCAAGGTGTAGTTCAAATGGTGATGGCACTGTCAAAGTACTTTCGCTTGTCGCTTTCTGGCGCGAAAGATTTTATAACGGTACAGGATGAGTTAAACCAGGTAGAAAATTATCTGATTATTCAAAAAATGCGTTTTGGGGATGCGTTTACTTATGAAATAGAGTGTGAAGAGAATATAAAAGAATATAAGATACCTAAAATATTACTTCAACCTATTGTAGAAAATGCGATTGTACATGGTGTTGGGATTATGGAAGAAGATGGCCGTATTAAAATTTCAGCCAAAAGTCATGACGGTGAATTAGAAATGTGCGTAGAAGATAACGGCTGTGGAATGAAGGAGGAAGTGGTCAATAGAATTTTGAAAAATAACCCTGCTTCGAAATCTGGTATCGGATTAAAAAATGTGCATCAGCGTATCCAATTAACCTGTGGACAGGAATATGGACTAAAGGTGGAAAGCGAACTGGATGAGGGTACAAGAGTGTATATGCGCTTGCCGCTGAACGTAGCTCAAACAATAGATAAGGAGAAAGAACAGAAATGAAACGTTGCTTTGCAATAGGCTTAGTTCTAATGTTTTGCTTTTCTTTGTTTGGATGCAGCTATAATTTTACACTTCATGATAAAAAACACTATACTGTCGAGCTGATTGTAAAGGGAACATCCGCAGATTTTTGGAAACGTGTGAATGATGGTGCACAAGCAGCGGCTGCTGTATGTGACGCACAAGTTGAGATGTCTGGACCATTGGTGGAAGAAAATTGTTCAGATCAAGTAACTTACATGCAACAGGCCATTGAACGTCAGCCAGATGCAATTGTGCTGGCAGCAACAGATTATTTTTTGATGGCACAACCGGTACAAAATGCAATTGATGCAGGAATTCCAGTTATCATGGTGGATTCAGATGTAGCAAGCGACCGTACCGTTTCATATGTGGGAACTGATAATGAGGAACTTGGAAGACGGCTTGCGCATCAAGTGAGTGACAATGTAAAAGATGGTGGGAAAATCGGTCTTGTAAGCTTTGTTCAAAAAAGCTATCCGGCAGTACAGCGGGAAGTTGGTTTCCGAACAATTATGGAAAGCCAGAACTCTTTTGAAATGTTGGATACATTGTATTGCGCATCTGATACTGACCAAGCTTATGAATTGGTTAAGGAACTTTTAAAGCGTGAACCGGAAATGGCTGCGGTTGCTGCACTTAACGCTCAATCAGCAGAAGGAACTGCTCGGGCCTTGAGTGAGGCATCAAGTAATATTCCTTTATATACGATAGATTGTATGCCAGAGGAAGCTATGTATATGGAAGAGGGTGTTATTAAATCAGCCTTGCTGCAAAATCCCTATCAAATGGGGTATTTTAGCGTAATAACGGCATATAAGCACCTAAATGGTGAAGAGGTAGAAAGCATTTATACAGATATTTACACCATTACTCCGGACGTACTGTTTGATAATATATATCAGCAGTTAATTTTTCCTTTTGAATAAATATAAATTTTAGAATGTCGAAAGGGTTAAATGATGTATAAGTTGATTTTTGCGGATGATGAAAAATTGGTGCGCACTAAAATCAGCCAAATGGTTGATTGGGGTAGTGTAGGATTTTCACTTATTGCTTGCTGTGAAAACGGATATGAATTAATGGAAATGGTTGAACGTGAGCTGCCTGACCTTGTAATTCTAGATATTAATATGCCTTTTATAAGTGGACTTGAGGCGGCGCGGCAGATACATCGTAGTTATCCACATATACGTTTGATATTTTTAACGGGATATTCAGAGTTTGATTATGCAAAGCAAGCGATAGAATTAAAAGCACTCAGCTATATTGTAAAACCTGTAGGGGCCCAAGAACTAAAGAGTGTACTAGTAAAGGCTCGCGATGTTTTGGATGCAGAGCACCAGCGAATTGAAAAGGTGGCGGATTTAGAACTTGCGCTTGTTGAAAATGAAAAGATTTTACTGAAGGATTTGTTTACTGATAAAGCACTGGACGACTCTATTTACGATAGAGCAAAAATTTGTGGGCACAAATGGACTCAGGCAACGCAATTTCAAGTTGCCCTTTTATGTGTGGACAAAATAGGACGCTCTAAAAAATGGACGGGTGTTAAGGAAGAAGTATTGCGGTATGCTCTATACAACGTATCTTTAGAGTTTATGCGAACAGCCAACCTTGGAATGGTGAACATATGTGGGCAGAATGTTGTGCTTTTAGGTGTGTCACAAACTGGCGGCAATTTAACGGAAAGAATGCAGCAAACCGTTGAACTGATTTTACATACCGTGAAAACACAGCTTGATTTTACAGTAACAGCGGGTATTAGCAATGTATGTAATGGCTGCATCGACATAGCGTCTGCCGCCGCCGATGCAAAACGTGCACTCGAATTGCAGGTAAAAGAAGGCGGGAATCGAATGTATACCATGCAGGATTTAGACAGCTGTGCTGGGGTTCATTCTGCAGTGTGGAATGCGGTTAATTATATCGAAACGAACTACACAGACCCCATGCTTTCGGTAGATTTCATATGTGACTATTTACATGTCAGCCCGAGCTATTTACGCGCTCTGTTTAAAAAACAAACAGGAAATACGATTATTGGTTACATAACGAAAGCCCGTATGGAGCGTGCTTGTACCTTGCTTAAAGATAAAACACTGAAAAGTTCTACGATTGGTGAGATGGTCGGATATACAGATTCTCATTACTTCAGTTACTGCTTCAAAAGATATTATGGAGTGACTCCAATGGCAATGCGAGAGAAATTTCGGACTAGTTAACAGCTAAATATTTGATAGAAAAACAACCATATCCTTGGGAAATGGTTGTTTATTTTTATTTAAAAATGAAACGTTATACTTTTCGCGTGTTAATATTAATAAAATGGATATCTAAATTTTTTATAATATGTATAAAAATCGGGTTTGAAAAACGCTGATAAGTTCGATTATCAACGTAGATAGCGTGAAATCATTGAAAGTGCAAAACAATATATGATACAATTATATTGTAATATAACGTTTAACTTTTGGGGGAGGGGAAACGCAACGATGATTGACATTGACACTGACACAACGCAGCAAGATAAAATATTAACGCAATATTATGCCATATTAGACCCGAGCAAAAGAAAAGAAGTATTAAAAGCATACATTGATGCTTTTCCCGAAGACAAACTGAACACTTTACGTAAAGAATTGTGGACTTTAAGATATACCGACCCAAAAACGAAGACTGATTCAGTGGATTTGTTTTTGTGGCAGTGTGTAAATCTACTTTACATTTATAAAACCTCCGGTATGGTTCTTTTTAACAAAAGTGGAACAAAAGAGATTTTGAAACTTCGAACAACAATGGGGTATGAACAAGCACAGAAGTATGGATCTGAAGGTCAAAAAATATTATATCAAGAGTTCTTAAACGCTACACAGCGCTATTACCAAGTGTGTTCTAGGGATAAACACTACCGCAAAAAGCTATTTGGTATTGCTGTAATGCGAGGTGATGAGTATCAAAAGAAACTTACACAAGATGCATGGCGGCTGGCTCAAGGGTTGAAAGAAAAATTTAATATAAACAAAGAAATGGAGCCCTTCTGTAAAGCGGCAAAAGATGCATACTTTAAATTTGAGCCGCAAGCAGAAAAGCTATGGGAAGAGTACATACAAAAAATAAGTCAAAGCGGTAAGAAAACAAACAAGGAGGGAATGTCAGCGTGAACAAATTGAAACAATCACGGCTGGTAAAAACGATTGGCCTCAATCGTTTGGTACTAATGGGTGTAATCTTAGCACTGTATGCAATTTTCGCAGTATTGACCCCCATTTTACGAGGAGGAGCCTCGTTTCTAAAGTTCGAACGAATTTTAAGCGCCTTGAACTATGCTTATTTTATAGGCTTTCTTGCATTAGGAGTAACCTTTGTGATTGCAACAGGCGGTATTGATTTTTCTATAGGTCCGGTAATGTTTGCGTCGGCTTTAATTTCAGGATACTGCCTAGTCCAATACAAACTGCCCCTAATTCTATGTTTGCTGTTAAGCGTTTTGGTGGGTGCATTATTTGGATTACTTAACGGATATTTCGTTTCATATCGTTTTCTACCGTCGTTTATTACCTCCATGGCTAGCATGCAGATTGCAAAGGGTATTGGTTCCGTTTTTACAAAAACTCAGTCTGTAACATGGCCTGCATCAGGTGCAGAAAACTCATGGTTTCGCAGACTTGTAAAGTGGGGAAATGTTCCTACGGGACTTATTTTTCTTTTTTTAACTGCTTTTATATGTGCGATTATTTTAAACAAAACTAGAGCAGGACGCTATATTCTTTGTCTTGGCAGTAACAAAGAAGCTGTTCGCTTGTCCGGCGTAAATACTAAAAAGTGGGAGATGCTTGCTTACATAATATGTGGTACACTGGCTGGTTTGGCAGCAATTTTCTATGTTGGCGCTTATACCACAGTACAGCCTGGTTTGGGCGATACCTTTAATAACGAAGCAATTGCAGCTTGTGTTATGGGTGGTACTTCTATGGCTGGTGGTCTGGCTTCTATTTTAGGTACGGTTATCGGTGCTGTCATTGTTGCATTGATGCAAGAAGGAATCTTAGCAATGGGATTTACGATTTCGTATCAATATGTTCTAACCGGCGTCATCGTGTTGATTGCGGTTACTGCGGATGCATTTAGCCGCCGCAAGAAAAATTAGGGGGGACGGTAATATGGGTGAAATCATTCTTTCTATGAAAGGAATCGATAAATCGTTTCCTGGTGTTCATGCACTGGACAATGTAGATTTGGATATTAGAAAAGGCGAAGTACTTGCTTTAATGGGAGAAAACGGTGCAGGAAAATCCACACTGATGAAGGTTTTAACTGGAATTTACAAAAAGGACGCCGGCACTATTATATACGAGGGCAAAGAGGTTGAGTACAATAATCCCCGTGATGCACAGGAAGATGGAATTATAATTGTGCACCAAGAGCTGAATATGATGGGACACTTAACCGTTGCACAAAACATTTTTATTGGAAGAGAACCCAAAAACGGTCCATTCATTGATGATGCAAAAATGAATGCAGAAGCAAAGAAATTATTTCAACAGCTGGATATTGATATCAACCCCAAAGAGACCATGAGCAATCTAACGATAGGAAAGCAGCAGATGTGCGAAATAGCAAAGGCAATTTCACACAAGGCTAAAATTATTGTTTTTGATGAGCCGAGTGCTGCTCTAACGGATGCAGAAATTGAACAGCTGTTTGTAATTATTCGCGGACTGCGAGAAAAACAGCTGGGTATTGTATATATATCACATCGTATGGATGAAATAAAGAAAATAACCGACCGTGTAACCGTTATGAGAGATGGAAGTTATGTTGGTACACTCATTACTGAAGAATGTACCAAGGATGACATCATTAACATGATGGTAGGACGTGTCATCTATGAACATCCAAAGACTGAAAGTCGTGTAAAGCCTGATGCACCGGTAGTGCTTAAGGTGGAACACCTCAATGCGGGACGCATGGTGCGTGATGTCAGCTTTGAGCTGCGAAAAGGAGAGATATTGGGATTTTCCGGATTAATGGGAGCTGGTCGTACAGAAACTGCACGCGCTCTGTTTGGAGCGGATCCCAAAGATAGTGGAACGATTACCGTGAATGGAAAAGTCGTAGATATTAAGAACCCTCAGGAAGCTGTTGCGGCAGGTATTGGATATTTATCTGAGGATAGAAAACGTTACGGTATTGTTTTGCAGAAAAGTATTGCTGAAAATTGTACTTTATCATGCTTGCCTAAATACTGTAATGGTGTATTTTTGAACATTGAAAAAGAAAACAAGGCTACGCAGGAGTATGTGGAGGCATTAAAAACCAAAACACCTAGCATTGAACAGCTTGTAGCAAATTTGTCGGGTGGTAATCAGCAAAAAGTGGTAATTGCTAAATGGCTTATCGGAGATTCAGAAATCCTCATTTTTGATGAGCCTACCCGCGGTATTGACGTAGGTGCAAAACAAGAAATTTATGAGCTGATGAACCGCCTTGTAAATGAAGGAAAATCGATCATTATGATTTCTTCTGAGATGACAGAAATTCTGCGTATGAGTGACCGCATCATTGTAATGTGTGAAGGCAGAATTACAAGCGAATTAAATATTAAGGAAGCTGCACAGGAAAAAATAATGCAGTTTGCAACTTTGCGCGATTAGGGAAGGAGAGTAGGAATGGAAAACAATAAGAAAAGCGTTATAGCAGGAAAGCCATTTAAACTTAAAGCCAATGCGCAACAGTTGGTTGTTTTAGGAGTCATCATCGTTTTATTTGCATTTTTCAGCATTGCCAGCGAATCTTTCCGCCGCTATACTACATTCGTTACATTATGTAATTATATGTACTACATTTTACTTATGGCAATAGGTGTTACCTTTCCGTTGATTACGGGCGGCGTAGATTTGTCAATGGGTACTGGGCTTATCTGTTATTCCATTGTAGGAAGTTATGTTATCAGCCAAAAGGGCATGCCTGTATGGGCAGGTATGTTAGTCACCATTGCATTGTCTCTTATCATTGGTTTTGCGAATGGTATCATTGTGGCTAAATTGAACCTACCGCCATTCATTACAACGTTATGTACGATGATGATTGCACGTGGTATGGGTTCTATTTTGACAGGCGGTCTTAGCGGTGTTTGGCCAATGGCAGGCAGTGAGGGCGGTTGGTGCCGCAGTATTTTCAAAATTACAGTGGACAAAAAAATTATTCCAATCGGAATGATTTGGATGTTCGTGCTTATCTTCATTATGTCTTTGATACTGCGCAAAACACGTGTTGGCCGCTATATTATTGCTGTTGGCAGTAACCGTGAGGCATTGAGGCTTTCAGGTGTGAATGTTGTAAAGTGGCATGTAATTGCTTATGTAATCTCTGGCTTATTTGCAGGATTTGCCGCGATTGCTTATGCATGTACATTTACAAATATTACTCCAGGCACTGGTGCAGGATTAGAGTTAGATGCCATTGGTAGTGCCATTATCGGTGGTACATCAATGACCGGCGGAAAAGGCTCTATTGTAGGAACATTTTTAGGTGTGCTGGTTATCTCTTTGTTGAAAACTGGTTTGCCATATATCGGCCTACAGGCCAACTGGCAGCAAATTATAACAGGTTTGGTACTAATTGTTGCGGTTACAATTGATATGGCTAAAAACAATAAATCAAAGTAAGTATCCCAACACCGATGAATCGGTGAAAACATATTATTAATTTTATAGGAGGAAAACAAAATGAAAAAAGCACTTGCGGTTATTTTGGGATTGGCAATGACTTTATCACTGGCAGCATGCGGCGGCACAGCAACTCAACCAGAACCAGAACAAAAACCAGAGAGTACTGTTGCTGAATCTTCTGAAGCTCAAGACGAAGAGACATACCATTTTGAAATTGTATCCAAGGGTTTCCAATCTACATATTGGCAGGCAGTATATAAGGGCGCAACTGAAAGACTCAGCTCCCTAAACAGTAAAGCCGGTTATGAAAAATACAGCATGAACTTTGTTGGTCCTGATTCTGAATCTGATATTGCTGTTCAGGTTCAAGAGTTTGCCAGCGCATTGAATGCAAAACCTGATGCAATCGGTCTTGCTGCTTTGGACGTAGATGCTTTGCTTGATTCTATTAAGTCTGCTCAAAGTGATGGTATTCCTATCATTGGTTTTGACTCGGGTGTTCCAAATGCTCCTGAAGGTGCAGTATATGCGAATGCTTCTACAGATAACTATGTAGCAGGCAAGATGGCTGCAGATGGAATGTATGAAGTGATTAAGAACCGTTTAGGAAACGGCCAGGTACGTATAGGTGAAGTAAACCAGGATGCAACAGCCGAATCTATTACAAATCGCGGTCTTGGATTTATCGACCAGATGATTGATAACCTTACTGCTGATGGTTATACTGTAGAGGTTACAGGTAACGAAAAATATGTTGGCGACTGCAAAGGAAGCACTGCCACCGGCGCTGATGCTGATGTTATCATAGAAGTTCGCGTTCCTTCTCAAACAACAACAGAGCTTTGCGCAACTGAGGCTGGCGTTATCTTGAACGAACCTGACACAATTGCAATCTTTGGTTCTAACCAAGTAGCTGCAGAGGGCGTTATTACAGCGAATGAAACACTTCAGGTTTGCGGCACAGGCGAAGACAATATAATTGCTGTTGGATTTGACTCTGGTTCTGTACTTAAAGCAGCTATAAAAGGCGGCTCTATGTATGGTGCTGTAACACAGGCTCCTGTTTCCATTGGTTCTGTTTTGATTGAATTACTGGCTGATTCTGCTGCTGGTAAGAGTGTAGCTAATACTGATACTGGATGCCAATTCTATACTACTGAAAATATTGACAGCCCAGAAATTTCTCAAAACCTGTACGACTAATATAGGATTTAGCTTATCACAATAAATCGAGAACAGGGCATCTGCTTAAGCAGATGCCCTGTTTTTATAAATTTGATGGGGATACCCCTTTTGTGCTTACGAAACAAAGGTTGGAACAGCTTAGGTCATTAAAACCACAGGCAAGAGCAATATAAATTCAGCGCCGGGCAACAGAATCACCGTGCTGAAGGCTGGCGGAAAGAGAAACACTTATGGCACTGTCACTGGTATTTTCACCTGTAAGGCGGTCTAAAATAATTCGTGCTGTCTGTGTGGCGATTTCTTCCAAAGGCTGATTTACAATGGTTAGCTTAGGATTTGTTATGAGAGACATTTGCATATTATCAAACCCAAGAAAAGACAGCTTTTGAGGTATTTGCAGGTTGCGCTCATTGGCGGCAATAATAGCTCCAAGTGTCATTTCATAGTTCGTTACAAATATAGCTGTCATATCAGGATTCACAGTTAAAAGCTTGCAAAGACCTTCATAGCCACCCTGTATCGTATAGTCGCTGTACACAACCAAGCTTTCCTTAAAGGGCAGGTTTTGATTGTGCAAAGCCTGTTTATATCCTTCTAAACGCTGCTGAGAAGTAAAAATATCTACCGGACCGACAACAATGCCTATATTTTTATGTCCATGCTCCAAAAGATGCTGCGTTGCACAAAATGCAGCACCGCTATTGTTGATTAGTACGCTGTCTGTTGCGTTCCCCAAAGCAGGCAGTGGACGGTCAATGAGCGTAATTGGGACATGCTGCAAAAGGGCGGGCTTTAGGTGTCGTCCATCTTTACATACCGGCATGTTGATAATTCCGTCTACACGCTTAGAAAGCAAAAACTGTACCGCTTCACATTCAAGCTTTTCATTTGTGTGACAATCACAGATGACAGTACTATATCCATGCGCACGCAGAATTTCTTCCATTTTTGTGATGATTTTAGTCACAAACAAATTAGATAATTCAGGGATAACAACACCTATGGTACGGCTTTTGTTACTTTTTAAGCCACGCGCGTATTCGTTTACGGTATAGTTTAGTTTTTTTATAGCCTGTTCGATAGCAATACGGTTTTTTTCTTTTACGGTTGTACCATTTATATATTTAGAAATGGTAGCAATGCTGAGTCCTGATTCTCGTGCAATATCTTTTAAGGTTGCAGCCATGGCAAAAACTCCATATATTTTTACTTTGTTAACATAAATGTAGCACATAGAAATATCAATGTCAAACAAAAACTATAGATGTAAAGAGAAGAAATTAAAATATTTAAAAAACGTTTAACTTTTAAAATTAGTGAATAGATACGGAAATTATCATGCAAATTATATTATAAAAAGTGTAACGTTTAACGTAAAAGGGAGTGTGGTTATGTCTTCTTTCGGCCAATTCAAAGTTATGCTTCGCACGAAATATAAATAATCTTTTTTCATTATATCACTAGTAAAAAAGCCATGTACGAGCTTTATAACTCATACATGGCTTTTTAATTAATTTGGCGGAGATGGAGAGATTCGAACTCTCGCGCCCGTTTCCAG
>CALLQM010000224.1 GCA_938014855.1 uncultured Clostridia bacterium
CTTTCCAAACAGCAGTGAATTAGAAAAACTGCAATACAGAAGCAAAAGAGAATTGACCGGTCAGGTACGCATCATCACCATTCCCCGCTGTGATACCTGCGCCTGCTGCGGCACGCATACGGCATTTACAGGCGAGGTCGGCATGATTAAACTGCTTTCCTGTCAAAATTACAAAGGCGGTGTGCGCATTTCAATGCTTTGCGGCAATCGTGCCCTTGCGGATTACCAATTAAAAAATCAAAATACGGCAGAAATTTCCGCAATGCTTTCCGCAAAACCGGATAAAATCACCGCCGCAGTCTCACGCATCCTGCAGGAACTCGCGGAACAAAAGCAGCAATACACCCAGCTTCAAACTCGTATGTTTGCTGAAAAGATCAATTCTTTAAACCCTGACGGCAAGCAAATTTGTCTGTTTTACGAGGAGCTGGCGCCAAACGAAGTCCGGCAGCTGTGTTCCCTGCTTTGTGAAAAAGCCGCATTAGGTGCTGTATTTTCAGCCAACGAAAAAGGCTTCAGCTGTGCAGTCGGAGCCAAACAGGGCGATATTCGCCCACTGTTTGCACAAATGAAAGCAGACCTATCCGGACGAGGCGGCGGTACCGCGCAGCTTTCACAGGGTTCTGTGACCGCACAGAAAAAGCAGATTGAAGCTTTTTTTGCAGATCAAGGTTGGGAAATATCGGAATAATCCGCTCAGAATTCCAAAATCATTTGCAATCAGAGAAATGGCTCATTCTCAACGCAATATTTCACAAAAATCCTCTCAAACGAATACCATATGGTAACAATCGTTTTGGGAGGATTTATATGAATAGCAATAAAAAGCTGCTGCACTTCTTCCTCGGTGCCAATACTCCACAGGGTTTTGTATCCCGTTTTGATCAGCTCGCCGATGCCTCTGATGGCTGGCGCTCCTTTATTTTAAAAGGCGGCCCCGGTACCGGCAAATCCACTTTGATGAAACGTGTCGCAAAAAATGTTGAGGAACACTGCCCGCTCGTTGAAATCATCCATTGTTCATCCGATGTGGATTCTTTGGATGGGGTCATAGCCCCCGCTATCAAAACTTCTGTTGCGGATGGTACCGCTCCCCATGTAGTCGAACCAATATACCCCGGTGCGTTTGAACAAGCCATTGATTTATCCCGTTGTTGGGATGAGCATATCTTGTTTGAACAGCGCCAAGAAATCATGCTTTTGGCACAGCGCATCAGCCGTTGTCACGAACATTGCTGCCGGTTTTTAGCAGCGGCAGGCAGCCTGCTCGGCGATAACTGGAGAATTGCACTGGGCGCTACACAAATTCCCAAACTGCAAAAAGCAGCCGCAAGGATTGCCGACGCAGAGTTTAAAGGCAGTCATGGCCAAAAACAAGGTCATGAATCCATTCGATTTTTATCCGCGATCACGAATAAAGGTCCGGTCATGTTTGACGAAACCGCCAAAACATTATGCGACCGCATTTACTTAATTGAAGATTCCTACGGAGCATCCTCACGTCTTATCCTAAACGCTTTGCGCAGTCGGGCTTTGGAAGCAGGTCTTGATATTATTTCCTGCTACTGTCCGCTTTCTCCTTTTGAAAAATTGGAGCATCTGTTTATCCCATCTCTCAAACTCGGCTTTATGACGTCCAATTATTTCCACCAGCCGGATATTGACCCATATAAAATTGTCCGTTCCCGCAGATTTACCGATGAAGATACCATTCGCAAATCTAGACGCAGGATCAACTTCAACCGAAAAGCCGCTCAACAGCTTCTCAACGAGGCTGCTTCTCTGCTTAAAGAAGCATATGACCTGCACGATCAATTGGAAGCATACTACGTGAAAGCAATGGATTTTTCGTTAGTGGATGCAATTAGTGATTCTTTACTGAAAAAATATGCACATATTCTCTCTCAGTACGACCTTTAACACCACTACATCATAAAAACCCCGTACATCATACAGTACGGGGCTTTTATGGTTTATAAAGTTTCCAAGCGTTTGAGCCATAAATCAGCAACTGCATCACTGGGCATACGCCAATCACCACGTGGTGACAGCGATACCGAGCCGACTTTTGGTCCGTCCGGCAAACAGGAACGTTTAAACTGCTGTTGGAAAAAGCGGCGGTAAAAAACGTTCAGCCAAGCTAATATGGTTTCGTGGCTGTGTTCGCCTGCAAACGCATATTCTGCCAGTCTCAGCACTTTTTCCGGCGGAAAACTCCAGCGTATCCCATAATAAATGAAAAAGTCGTGCAATTCATAAGGCCCAACAAGGTCTTCCGTTTTCTGTTCGATTTCGCCTTCTTTTGGCGGAAGAAGTTCGGGGCTAACCGGAGTATCTAAAATATCCATCAGTATGGTTTTCAGTTCTCCGCCAAGTCGTTTTGCTTCATAATCTACCAAATAGCGCACCAACGTTTTCGGAATGGACGCATTGACTCCATACATCGACATGTGATCGCCATTATAAGTCGCCCAACCAAGCGCCAATTCGGACAGGTCGCCCGTCCCCACAACAATGCCTCCGGTTTTGTTGGCAATGTCCATCAGCACCTGTGTGCGCTCTCTGGCCTGCGCATTTTCAAACGTCACATCTGTTTTTTCTTCCGGATGCCCGATATCCGCAAAATGCTGGCGGACAGATGCAGTAATATCCACATGGAGAAGGGTGACACCAAGCAATTCGGAAAGCTTTTCGGCATTG
>CALLQM010000225.1 GCA_938014855.1 uncultured Clostridia bacterium
GACTGACTGCTACAAAAAAAATTGGAAAAGCGGTGCAGCGCAACCGCGCGCGCCGCATCATCCGGGAAGCATACCGTTTAATTGAGCCGGAATTTCCCGTGGGATGGGATTTTGTGTTTGTCGCCCGCGCCAGAACTGTTTATTGCGGGACAAACGATATTATAAAAGCAATGCGATTCGCGATTTCTCGGCTTTTTCCAAAATCATGAAAAGATTGCTGCTTTTTTTGATCCGGCTTTATCAAAAATGGATCTCTCCTTTAAAAGGGCGTCCGACCTGCCGGTTTTACCCCACGTGTTCCGTTTATGCTTACACCGCTATCCAGCGATTTGGCGCTTTGCGCGGAGGCTGGCTGGCGCTTCGACGTGTTTTAAAATGTCATCCGTTTCATCCGGGCGGGTACGATCCTGTGCCGGAAACATTTAAATTTCGAAAATTCAAGTGAGAGGAAACAAGAATAGATGCAATGGTTGAATGTAATATTTGGTTATCCGCTCGGCTGGATCATGTGGCTGTGCTATAAAGTTCTTCCTATTTATGGTATAGCGCTTATTCTGTTTACGGTCATTACAAGAGCGATTTTGGTTCCTTTTTCCATTAAACAGCAGAAGTCGATGGTCAAAATGCAGATCTTTCGGCCGCGTATGGAAGAAATCCAAAAAAAATATGCAAATAATAAAGAAAAGATGAACGAAGAGTTGATGAAACTCTATCAGGAGGAAGGCTATAACCCGATGTCGGGCTGTCTGCCTATGCTGATTCAGTTTCCGATACTATTCGGTTTAATCGACGTTATCTATAAACCGATGACCCATATCCTTCGTATGGGCAATGATTTGATTCAGCAGGCTGCTGCAATTGCTGCGCCGATTTTGAATATCGAAGCGGCTAAACTGGCAAAGGATTATTCTTCTCAGCTGAAAATCATCGGTGCGGCGCAGCAAAACCCGGATGCATTTTCTGCATTGCCGGGATTTATGGATTCGGTCTCGACACTGAATCTGCATTTTCTCGGAATTGATTTGACGCAGACTCCGACGCTTGCGCTTAATATGCTCATCCTAATCCCGATCCTTTCGGGTGTTACCTCTCTGTTTGTTTCATTCTTTACCATGAAGCAAACCTCTTCGGCCGCCGGCAATAACAACCAAATGGCGGGCATGTCCAAAGGCATGATCTTTATGATGCCGGTTATGTCCACTTGGTTTGCATTTATTCTGCCGGCCGGTGTCGGCATCTATTGGATTATTTCGAACATATTGATGGCGGTGCAGACTTGGCTGCTCAATAAGTTTATGAATCCTGCTGAACTGGCGGAAAAGGCAAAAGCCGAATATGAAGCCAAAAAAGAAGCAGACCGGCAAAAACGCATCGAAGCGAAAAAGAAGCGGAAAGAACAAGGTCTGCCGGACGATGAGACTATTTCGGATAAAGAGCGGAATCGTCAAAAGCTTGCTGCTGCCAGAAAACGGGATGCGGAAAAGTATGGTGAAGAATATAAAGAAGTCACGGATGAAGATTTGAAGTGACAGGAGGGCACTATGAAAGAAATCATCAAAAAAGCTAGGAATGTTGAACAAGCGATTGAGCTTGCGTGCCAAGAATTGGGCGCGTCGCGTGACCAAGTTGAATTTGAGATTATTGACCTTCCAAAACGTGGTTTTTTAGGACTGCGCAATATTCCGGCCAAGGTGCGCGTTTATTTGGAAGAGCCCGAACCAGTAAAACAGGAAATTAAGGCAGAACCTGCTCCGGTGCGTGAAAGAAAACCGGACAAGCCTGCTAGACCTGTTCAGCAAAAATCAGCACCAAAGGTGGAGTCTAAGCGCAAAAAACCGGCTCCAAAGCAGTCCGCGGAGAAACCTAAGGAAAAACCGAAAACGAGTACGCCGCAAAAACAATCTGCTCCTGCACTGCAATTTGTCAGCATGTCGGAAGTGGATGGCAAAGCCAAAGCTGCCGCAGATTATGTGCATAATGTACTTGAAGAAATCGGTGTAACTGCTGAAATTACGGTTGCATTTACAGAAAATGGAATTTTATTGCGTCTTACCGGTGAAGGACTCGGGGTTGTGATTGGACGCCGCGGGGAAACTTTGGACGCTTTACAATATTTGGCAGGGCTCGTAGCGAACCGCCTAGAAGGCGATTACATGCGTGTTACCATCGATTCCGGAAACTATCGTGAAAAACGAGAACATACACTGGAACAGCTTGCAAAGAAATTGTCTGCATCGGCGATCCGTTATGGCAGACCGTCCACGCTGGAACCGATGAATCCGTATGAGCGTCGAATCATTCATTCCACGGTTTCGAATATTGAGGGCGTTTCATCCTCATCTGTTGGGGAAGAACCCAACCGCCGCGTTGTGATTACACCGGATCGTCTGCGTCCTCAGCAGGGGAATCGCAGCAGAGGAAAAGGTAGACCCCGCAGAAATGACCGTCGGGATGGTGGCGAAAATCGGCGTCGTCCTCGCCCGTTAAATCGGGAAAAATCGGGAGAAACGGTTCAGCCGACGCCTACCAATGTGGATCGTGCTTTTGCCAAAGAATTGGAACAGACACCACGTCCGGCTCCTGCAAATTCCCAGCCCGCTGAGAAGCCGGCACCCGCGCCTGTCCGCAAGGAGGTTCGCAGTGAAGGCGATGACCTTCCACTATATGGGAAAATTGAACTGTAACGTTCTGTGATAGACAAAAAGGGAGGTTTCATGTGAAACACTCCCTTTTTTGCTTAATTTGGTTAAATCTCTGCAAGCTGCAGAGAATGGGAGGAAACCATGGATAGAAATACGATTGCGGCAATTGCAACCCCGCTTGGTGTTGGGGGTATTGGAGTGGTACGCATTTCCGGACCGGATGCGCTCGCGGTTGCCGATCGAATGCTTCGAATTGTTCATTACGATGCGGTCTCGGATATGCCGGGTTATACCTGCGCATACGGACGCGCGTTTGATACGGACGGCGATATTGATGAAATCGTTGTTACGGTGTTTCGTGCTCCCCGCAGTTTTACCGGAGAGAATGTAGTAGAGATCTCGTCTCATGGCGGGATTTATATTGTGCGCCGTATTTTGCGTGCCTGTTGTGAGAGCGGTGCAAGACCTGCACTGGCAGGAGAATTCACAAAGCGCGCATTTCTAAATGGGAAATTGGATTTGACGCGTGCGGAAGCGGTTGCGGATTTGATTTCCGCACAGGGAAAGCAGGCCGCTAAAGCCGCGTTGACTGCGCGAGACGGTGCGCTTTACCATAAAATTGATTCCGTCAGCAGTGATTTAATTAAGCAGGCTTCACATTTGGCCGCATGGATTGATTATCCGGAAGAAGAGATTGAGGAAATTGATCCAAAAGCGATTCAGCGAGTTTTACAGGAATCGGAAACGGAATTGCAAACGTTGTTGGATACCTATGATGCAGGCCGCGTTATTCGTGAAGGCATTGATGTTGCAATCGTTGGACGTCCAAATGTTGGAAAATCGACTTTAATGAATCTGCTTGCTGGAAGCCGCAGGAGTATTGTTGCAGATCTTGCCGGAACAACGCGAGATGTGGTAAGCGATACCGTTTATTTGGGCGATATTGTGCTTCATCTTTCCGATACGGCGGGAATTCGTACATCGGATGATCCGATTGAAAAAGCGGGAGTGGAATTAGCCGTGGAGCATTTGGAGCGGGCACAGTTGGTGCTTGCGGTGTTTGATGGTTCACAGCCGTTGGATGAGGACGATAAAAAAGTAATGGAATACTGCAAAGGCATGACATCGATTGCGCTGGTCAATAAAAATGATCTGCCGCAGGTTTTAGATATGCCAGTTCTGAAAGAGCATTTTACAACGGTATTGTCTCTTTCTGCTCGAGAGGGGAACGGAGCGGATAAACTCAAAGCGTGCATTCAAGAACTCTTTGGACTTGGTGCGTTTGACAGTTCCGCCGCGATGCTTGCAAATGAACGCCAGCGTTCGGGTGTTGTTGATGCTTTGGAAAATATAAAGGAAGCAAACGAAGCGATTGTTTCAGGTGTTTCTTATGACGCAGTTTGCGTTTGTATTGAGAATGCAGTTGATCGGCTGTTGGAGTTGACGGGAAAACGTGCATCACAGGAAGTTGTAGATCAGGTGTTTTCAAGATTTTGTGTTGGAAAATAATTAGAATTTGATAGAGGCAGTAATATGTTTCACGTGGAACATGTTGCTTGGCAATTGGGGGATGAACCATGCAAACTTATCGAGCGGACAGCTATGATGTTGCAGTCATAGGGGCCGGTCATGCCGGAATTGAGGCGGCGCTTGCGTCTGCACGTTTGGGCGCAAAAACAATTATGTTTACGATATCGTTGGATGCAATCGCAAATCTGCCGTGCAATCCATCGATTGGTGGAACCGCAAAAGGGCATCTTGTCCGTGAAATCGATGCAATGGGCGGCGAAATGGGAAAAGCGGCGGATGCGACGCTTTTGCAAAGCCGCATGCTTAATCGTGGAAAAGGACCAGCCGTGCATAGCCTGCGTGTCCAAACCGATCGCAAAAGTTATCACCGCTATATGAAACAGTGTGTTGAGAATCAAGACAATTTAGACATTAAGCAGGCTGAAATTGTTGACATTCGCACGGAAAACGGCAAAGTGACCGGTGTTGTTACGAATTTGGGCGCGGTCTTTCCGGTAAAAGCTGCGATTATTTGTACCGGTACTTTTTTGCGCGGAAAAATATATGTTGGAGAATATGTTGCAGAGAGTGGTCCGGATGGTATGCATCCTGCGCGTGAATTGACCCAATGCCTGCTCGATTTGGGACTTCCGTTACGCAGATTCAAAACTGGAACACCTGCACGTGCGGATAAGCGCTCGATTGACCTATCAAAAATGGAGGTACAGAAAGGGGAAGACCCGATTGTACCATTTTCGTTTGAAACGGATCCTTCTACTCTGAAAAATCAAGAAGTGTGCTATATGACGTATACGAATGAGCAAACGCATGAAGTAATTCGTCAGAATTTGGATCGTTCTCCGCTTTACGGAGGAAAAATTGAGGGGATCGGACCGCGTTACTGCCCAAGTCTCGAGGATAAAGTAGTTCGTTTTCATGATAAAAAGCGCCACCAGTTTTTTATTGAGCCTATGGGAGCAGATACAAACGAAGTCTATCTGCAGGGCTTGTCCTCATCATTGCCAGAAGAAGTGCAAATTAAGTTCTATCGGACGATAGAAGGGTTTGAAAATATCAAAATCATGCGCAATGCCTATGCAATTGAGTACGATTCGGTGGACCCGTTGAGCTTAAATGCGACATTAGAGTTCCAAAAAGTCGGCGGGCTTTATGGAGCAGGTCAATTTAATGGTACGTCTGGCTATGAGGAAGCCGCGGCGCAGGGCTTAATTGCGGGAATTAATGCGGTTCGCAAGATAAATGGGCAAGAGCCGCTTATTCTTGACCGCGCCAGCTCGTATATTGGCACGTTGATTGATGATTTGATTATTAAAGGTTGTAATGATCCTTATCGTATGATGACATCGCGCTCGGAATATCGGCTTTTACTGCGTCAAGACAACGCGGATGCACGTTTGACATCGATTGGGCATGAAATTGGTCTGATTGACGAGGAACGATGGCAGAAATGCTGCAAAAAGCAGGAACAGATCAAAGCAGAGATCAAAAGGCTGTCAAAAACGTCGATTGCACCAAATGATCAGCTGAATGAGTTGCTTGTTTCACGTGAAACGTCTGCAATCAGTACGGGAACCCGACTTTTTGATCTGCTCCGACGCCCACAAATTAGTTATGCAGATCTTGCGCCATTTGATCGTGATCGCCAGCCTTTGCCGTCTGATGTGCAGGAACAGGTGGAAATTACGATTAAATATGAGGGATATATCAAGAAACAGCAGGCTCAAGTCGAGCAAATGCGGCGTTTGGAGACAAAACGCCTGCCGGAAGGACTGGATTATTCGCAAGTACGCGGACTTCGGCTGGAAGCCATTGAAAAGCTCACAAAAGTACGTCCCGCAAACATTGGTCAAGCGTCTCGCATCAGCGGCGTCAGCCCTGCTGATGTATCGGTACTGTTAATTTGGCTTGAACAACATAAAAACCAGACAATATCGAAAGAAACAGGGGAACAATCATGATAGATCGAGAAACATTACGGAAATATACGGCAGATCTTGGGATTTCATTGGATGATGGCCAATTGGAACAGTTTGATCTTTATGCGCAGACTTTGGTAGAATGGAACCAAAAGATGAATCTGACCGCCATAACGGAGCCCCAAGACATTATAATCAAGCATTTTGTGGACAGTTTAACGCTTATGACAGTAATTCAACTACCACAGGGTGCAAAAGTGATTGATGTTGGAACGGGCGCGGGCTTTCCGTCTGTTCCGCTTAAAATTGTGCGTCCGGACATTCAGCTGACGCTTTTGGATAGCCTCAATAAACGCATTACGTTTTTAAAAGAGCTTTCTACAGTTTTGGGGCAAGAGAACGAATGCATCCATTTTCGGGCGGAAGAAGCAGGTAAAAAACCAGAATATCGGGAGCAATATGATCTTGTAACAGCTCGCGCCGTTGCGCATCTGAGGGAATTATCGGAATACTGCCTGCCTTTTGTTAGGGTAGGGGGAATGTTTGCGGCTATGAAAGGCGGCGACATTGATACTGAACTGAACGAATCGAAAAAAGCGATTCAACTGCTGAGCGGCCGCAAAGAGGAAGTCAAGCGGTTTTCTCTGCCGGATGAAAGCCGCAGAAGTATTGTGCTGATAAAGAAAATATCGCAGAACGCGACAAAATATCCGCGTCCCTCTGCTAAAATTGCAAAGAATCCGCTGATTTAAACAATAAATCAGCGGAATTTGTTTTTTATTGCGACCGAAAGTTCTAGAAATTATGAATAATTTGTGCTAACATAAACGTAACATAGAACTGGAAGGATGTGTGAATCGATGGGGATGCTCACGAAACAGCGTACCGTAAACCGAGTCGTGCTTCTTGACACGGACAAGATTTCGCCAAGCCCCTATCAGCCTCGCCGCCAGTTCGACAGAAAAGGGCTGCAGGAACTGGCGGATAGTATTGCACAAAGTGGATTGCTTCAGCCGATCACAGTACGGGAAATCAATACCGGATATGAACTAATTGCAGGTGAGCGGCGCTTAAAGGCGTGCAGAATGCTGCATATGGAACAAATCCCGTCAATTATTGAGCAATACGACGATGAAAAGTCCGCGGTATTTGCACTTGTGGAGAATTTACAGCGGCGTGATCTCAACTATTTTGAGGAGGCAATCGGAATCCAACAACTGATGGTGCATTACCATATGACGCAGCAGCAGATTGCAGAACGGTTAGGAAAGGCGCAGTCCACCATTGCAAACAAGCTGCGTCTGCTAAATTTCAGCGAATCTATGCGTCAAAGAATGCTTGATGAAGGTTTGACCGAGCGTCACGCGCGTGCACTGTTAAAACTAGCGGACGAAGAATTGGTAAACAAAGCACTGGAACACATTGTGAGTGAACGGCTGAATGTGGGGGAGAGTGAACGGTTTATTCAAACGATGATGCAGCCGGAAGAACCCGAAAAGCCGAAACCAACGAGGTTATTCATTGTAAAAGATCTGAGGATCTTCCTCAATACGATAACAAGGGCAATTTCAACCATGAAACTTGCGGGAATTAATGTGGATACCCGCAAAACAGAAGATGACGAATATATTCATTATACGATGCGCATACCCAAGAAAAGCGCATATAAATCTCATTCTGCCTAATGCATAAGCGGCAGATCTACATCCTTGGTTGCCATATTTCGAGATGTTGTTTCACGTGAAACAGCACACGTGGGGCGGCATTCGGAATAGACAAAAATAAATACACGTTTCCCTGCAAAAAAGCCGCCGTCGGGCGGTTTTTTTGCGCACTGTTTTAAATGGCTTGATAATATGCGTAGAACCGCATGAGAATTGTGCATATCGAATGTTTCACATGAAACAATTTGTCGCACATTGTACTTTTAAATAGGGTAGAAGTGTGATATAATCGAGAGTAAGGAAATTTTTTGGCGTCATGAATGTAAGTGGGAGGATAAAATGGGTAAAATAGTAGCGATTGCAAACCAAAAAGGCGGCGTCGGAAAAACAACGACTTCTGTGAATCTCACAGCGGCACTTGGTGCAAGAGGCAAAAAAGTGCTGTTAGTGGATGTGGATCCGCAGGGAAATTCGACGTCAGGTCTCGGCATCAATAAACGCGATCTAAAACTGTCTACCTATGAACTGTTGGTATCGAATGTACCGGCAGAAGATGCAGTGGTGCATACACAATTTAAAAATGTGGACTTGCTTCCATCCAACATCGAGTTGGCAGGTGCTGAGATTGAATTGATTGAACTGGATCATCGAACCTTGCGGCTTAAAAATGTACTGTTAAAGCTGAAATCGGAATATGACTTCATTTTAATAGACTGCCCGCCCTCTCTCGGAATCATTACGCTAAATGCATTTACGGCATGCGACACCTTATTAATACCCATTCAATGTGAATACTATGCATTGGAGGGCTTATCCCAGCTGATGTCAACTTTGCGGCAGGTCAAGCGGCTTTATAACCCCAACATTGATATTGAAGGGGTTTTGCTCACAATGTATGACAGCCGCTTAAATTTAACGGTGCAGGTGGTGGAGGAGCTGAAAAAGTATTTTCCACAAAAAATCTATCGCACCGTCATTCCGCGTAATGTACGCCTTTCGGAAGCGCCCAGTTTTGGACAACCTGTCATCTATTATGACCGAGCTTCAAAAGGCTGCGCGGCATATATCGAGCTGGCAAATGAATTTTTAAAGAAAAATAGGAAACATCAATTAATAAAATAGTAAGGGGGATTCGAATTGGCGAAAGCAAAAGGCGGACTGGGCAAAGGACTGGAAGCGCTGTTTGTGGACAACAATGCCGATGCGGCATCGATATCGACTCTCGCGATCAGCGAAATCGAACCCAATCGCGATCAGCCGCGTAAACAGTTTGATGCCGCGGCGCTGGCGGATCTTGCCGATTCTATACGCGAATACGGAGTGCTTCAGCCGCTGGTTGTGCGCCCGATGCCCGATGGCAATTATCAGCTGGTGGCAGGGGAACGGCGCTGGCGCGCCGCACGTATGGCGGGGCTTTCTGAAATACCGGTTGTCGTAAGAGAATTAACCGATGTGCAGACAATGGAACTTGCGCTGATTGAAAATCTTCAGCGTGAGGATTTAAATGCAATCGAAGAAGCATCTGGATATAAAGAATTGATGGAAAAATTTGGTTTTACACAGGAACAGGTCTCTGCACGCGTGGGGAAATCACGTCCTGTGGTAACCAACGCCCTGCGTCTGCTAAATTTACCCAAAGAAGTACGGTCACTGGTGGAAGAATCAAAGATTTCTGCCGGACATGCCCGTGCTTTGCTTGCGTTTGATGATGACGAAATGATCTGCGCAGTTGCCAAAGAGATTCAGAAAAAAGGACTCTCTGTCCGTCAGGTCGAATCCATGGCAAAAAAAGGCCGTCAGGAAAAGAAAGCTCCCAAGCCGCAGAGCGCATGGGATAACAGCTATTTCGCAGAAGTTCAGCTTGCGCTCTGCCAGTGCCTTTCAAGAAAGGTCAAAGTCGAGGGCGAGGGGAAAAAAGGACGGCTCGTCATTGAATTCTATGACGAAGACGATCTTCGGCAGATCGCCGCCGTGCTGGAAAAGTGCGAAGACTGATGATTTTTTAGCAATTCTATTTGGAATCGATTATTGGAGGAAAAAAACATGTTGGACATTAAGTTTATTAGAAACAACCCGGACGCCGTAAAAGAAGGCATGAAAAAGCGCAATAAAAATATGGATGCCCAGGTTGACGAAATTTTAGAAATAGACCGCGAACGCCGCGAGATCAGCGCGAAGTCCGACGGCATGAAGGCGGAGCAGAACGCCGCCTCCAAACAAATCCCTGCAATGAAAAAAGAGGGCAAATCGACCGATGAGCTGATGGCTAAAATGAAAAAGCTTTCCGCATCGGTCAAAGAGTGTGGCGCCCGCTTGGCAGAATTGGAAGCAAAACAGAAAGAAATCCTGTACAGTATTCCAAATATTCCCAATTCTTCTGTTCCAGCAGGCAAAGATGACGAGGAAAACTTGGAAATGCGCCGTTTTGGCGAGCCGACACAATTCCCTTATGAGCCGAAAGCACATTGGGAAATTGGTTCTGATCTGGGCATTCTCGACCCGGAAACAGCAGGAAAGGTGACCGGTGCACGGTTCCATTTTTATCGTGGACTGGGCGCACGGCTGGAACGTGCGGTTATCAACTACTTTCTCAATACCCACACCAGCCGCGGCTACACCGAAATTCTGCCGCCGTTTTTGGCAAACACCGCATCGATGACCGGAACCGGTCAATTGCCGAAATTTGCGGAGGATATGTATAAAATTGAAAATGAAGACTACTATTTGATTCCGACTGCGGAAGTTCCGGTAACCAACATGCACCGCGATGAAATTTTGGACGGAACAAAACTGCCGTATAAATATTGTGCATATTCCGCTTGTTTCCGCGGAGAAGCCGGAAGTGCAGGACGCGACACCCGCGGCCTGATTCGTCAGCATCAGTTTAACAAAGTGGAACTGGTGAAGTTCGTGCGTCCGGAAGATTCCTATGAGGAACTGGAAAAACTGACGCATGATGCGGAATTCGTATTGCAGGGTCTTGGACTGCCGTACCGCGTTGTTACGCTCTGCGGCGGCGATCTCGGGTTCTCCAGCGCAAAAACCTATGACATCGAAGTTTGGATGCCTTCGTATGGACGCTATGTTGAGATCAGCTCCTGCTCCAACTTTGAGGATTTCCAGGCGCGCCGTGGCGCAATCCGCTTTAAGAACAGCCCCAAGGAAAAGGCACAGTTGGTGCATACACTGAACGGTTCCGGCGTTGCAGTCGGCCGTACAGTTGCGGCAATTTTGGAAAATTACCAGAACGACGACGGAAGCGTTACCGTTCCGGAAGCTCTGCGCCCGCTGATGGGAGTAGACGTCATTCGCTAAGCGGCGTATGCTGTTTTGGCATTTCCCGGGAATCTGCCTCATAATGGTAGATTCCCGGTTTTTCAATATCGTGTATGATTGACAGCAAACCGAACAAGCTATCAGGGAGGGGACACAACGCATGCAGACCTGTCAGAAACACATCAAGGTGATTGAGCCGGAATGTGATATTCGCAAAAAAATGAGCCTATCCAATGTGATGCGCCATGCCCAGCAGATGGGAAGTGAACATTTGGTACAGTTTGGGCTGGACTATAATAGAATGGCGGACGACGGAATGGTGTTCCTTGTGGCAAAGCAATTGATGAAAATTCATCGGCGTCCGGCGTTTAACGAAAAATTGGTGCTCACTACAATCCCGCGCAAACCAAAGGGTGCGCAGTTTATTCGAGATACGCTGTTTGAAACGGAAGACGGCGAACGATTAATTGACGTGAGCATTGCGTGGCTGTTAGCCGACCCGCAGAGCCATAAAATTCTGCGCCCATCTGTGTTTGACCGTTACGGATTAGAAATGTGCCCGAACGATGGCGAAACAATCACGCGTTATCGGATCCATTGTCCTGTGGGGACGGGAACCTCTCATCTGCGACAAGTGCGGTTCAGTGATTTGGACTATAACGGCCACATGAACAATGCGGTTTATGCGAGCGTTGTGCTGGATGCACTTCCCCCGGATGTGACAATGGAGCGGGAGCCGACTTCGTTCGGAATCTTGTTTCAAAAAGAAGCAAAATTCGGACAAGTGATCGACTTAGATGTTTGTCCCCAAAAACAAGACGGCTTTTACATTGGCGGAAAGGTGCTTGGAGAGCGGTGTTTTGAGGCTGAGATATTTTTCCAATAAGTTTTTTCATAAAAATTTAAAAAACCTATTGACAAACGACACTTCTCGAGTTATAATTTAATTCGCTCACTTGTGCTGGACAGCCTTGAGCGAGTGTATGGCGGTATAGCTCAGTTGGCTAGAGCATTCGGTTCATACCCGAAGTGTCACCGGTTCAAATCCAGTTACCGCTACCATCGGGTGAAGCTTCACCAACAGAGGTTTCACCCCAGAATGAACGGCCTGTTCGTCAAGCGGTTAAGACACCGCCCTTTCACGGCGGGTTCGCGGGTTCGATTCCCGCACAGGTCACCATAAAAAGACGCTTTCATTTGAAAGCGTCTTTTTTCTTTTGTAATTAATCGGCAGGGCAGGGGAGAGGCTCAGTCGGTTTCCCGCAGTTCAAACATGCGCAGACAATCGTCCAAATCAAAAGCGCGCAGAACGTGATGCCTGCGTCCCTCTGCACGCGTCAAAATGACCGCATCGCATTTGTTTGAAAAACGTTGGAAAATGCTTTGTCGGATGTTGATAACCGTGATTTTTTCCCAGGTAACAATTACTGTGTGTAGATAAAACCCGTTTGAATAACGCATTGTATAATATTCTTGCTGTTTTGATGCTCCCGAAGAAAGCAAATCGACCAAACGTACTCCAAAAAACCATAAAGCAGGAAGTGCGGCCATGAATCCGACAAACCGAATGATGTCTGCCCAAATCGGGAACAGACGCATGCCATAAGCGGCAGCAATCGGAATCAATGCCAAAACAATCGCAGGCAGCAGCAGGAATTTGAGAAACGCACCACGCGCAGGCTTAATGGTTCGCTTGGTGGGGATAAATTCGGGGAGCAGGAGCGACAACCGAGACAACACACGGCTTTTGATGGAAAACGGAATAATCGCCGCGATGTCTTGCTGTTCCTTGCCAAAGCCAATTGCGTTGAGGTAAACCGAGAAAAGCCGCAGTGTGCGGGTAATCAGGCTCTGCCGAATATCAATAAAGCTGATATCCTGAACATGCAGTGAATAACGTTTCTGTGTTAGGACGCCGCCGCTTACCTGCAGGCGGTGAGCGGTTCGGACAATCTCAAGTCCCTTTGTCTGCAACAGGTTCATTAAAAACGCTGCAAACCATCCGATAAACAAAAACAGAGCGGCCGCCGCGGCAATGGGAGGAAGTCCAAACGCAATCTTGCGGGCGGTTTCTTCAAACGTGTGCCGCAAAAGAAGATACAACTCCTGCCCCAAGAGCTTGCCTGCCTGTGAAACAAACGTGGCGACCATGATGATGCCGGGAAGGGTGTTGGATGTGAACACGGAAAGCAGAACAATGCTCCAGATCGGTGGGCGGTATCGGCAGACGGAGCCGTCCTGTAACTGTTTGGGTTCCTGCCTCAGCCTCATGATGCGGTGCGCTTCCGACCGCCGCACATAAAAGGAGAAGTCCGCTTTGCGGGTTCCGCGTGCCGCGGTATCGATGCGCACCTTGGAAATCCAAAACGGTCGGAGCCAAATCGACGAGAGCGCCGAGAGCGTGGTGACAGAACGCATGGGAAGCGTGATTTTCTGCCGAAATATTATACCGTAAGTTAATATTATAGTATCTTTATCCATATAGTATTGAAAAAGCGCCCATTTCAGCGTGGAAATCACAATCAGAGCGAATAAAACCAGGACGTCAATCCAAACGCCTGCAAACCATTCTTTTAGGTTTCCATTGAGCGCGGAAAGAAATCCGCGCAAAAGCGGAAGAATCAGCAGAAATAAAAACCGATATAGAAAGATGAAAATAGAGAGCGGATGCGTGCGGCGCATGCTCTTTTTTTTATTCATGTGCACAAACCCCCATCTGTGTTTTTGTATTTGAGGGATGCCCGCAGATTGTCCGCTTCCTTTATTAATAAGCCCGGGAGTGTGACACGGCTGCCTGCCATATAGAACACCAATGAGCAGATGCCGAACATCCGCAGTAAGGGTGTGGTCAAAATAGAAGTATACTGAACCGCATGGAAGGGTACGGCTTTGATACGTAAGGATATGGCGCCTGCATATATAATAAGTGTCCGGCTGTTCATCCCATAGGAAAGCCGCTTGTATTTCATTGGATAATATACAAGACACAAAAACAGCACGACACAAATCCACAGCCCGGTAAACATGAGCCATAGGATATCAGGAAGAGCAGCCAAACGGATAGACAGATAAAGTAAAAGGGCTGCGGCCGGAATCAGCCGCAGTCTCCAAACGGTTAGGACACGGGGGTCCGGTTTTTTAAGCTTCATGATGAAAGGTCCCTCGATAAGAAGTAAAAATGGGCATTATTCAATTCCAATCTGTTGAATAATAAATAGATAATACAAATGGTATGTAAAAAGCGCACATTGTGCGCCTTTTCTTATTTGCAGAATAGATGAGAACCAATGCGTTTGATTACCGGACGGGTGCGAATCCATTTGTTCGAGGTCTTGTCCGGGTTAAAGTAATAGATCGAGCCGCCGGATGGATCAGAACCGTTGAGCGCTTCACGGGCGGCCTTGCGCGCTGATTCTGCTATGGACTCCTTAATCTGTCCGTCGGTAATGGCGGTAAAAGCACCGGGCTGATACACGACACCATATAAGGTATCCGGAAAAGAGGGGTGCTCCACACGGTTGAGCACACAGGCTCCCACGGCTACTTGTCCCTCAAACGGTTCGCCTCTTGCCTCGGCAGATATGATGTTTGCTAGAAGATACATGTCACTGCCGGAAGTTCCGGTATCCTGTTGAGCACCTCCGGAGTAGATCCCCAAAGCTTTCAGAGTAGCAGGTCCGGCAACGCCGTCTGCGCTCAGTCCGTTCTTTTTCTGAAATGACACAACTGCGTTTTTTGTTTGCACTCCAAAAATCCCGTCCACCGAACCTTTATAATAACCCCAATCCTTTAATAAGGTTTGGATCTGCCGCACTTCATTTCCCTGCGACCCTACTTTGGAAAGAGCGGGGGTCACTTCTAACTGCGTACTATATAATATAAGGCCAAGCATGAGTATGAATGCAATGGAAAGAGAAATGATGCGCATAATAAGAGTGGTTTGCGAACAGTTATTGGATTGTTCAGACATAATATCATCCTCCTTTAAAACGGTCAGTAGGTAGTATGCGCATCCATTTCTAAATTATGAGCGTGCAATTTCAATTTAGCGGCAGGCTGACTTAACAGATTCTTCCTATATCTTGTGTTTATAGTGCCATAAACGTCGATATAGCGGTTGTTTTTCAAAATATTCGCTTTTTTTAAAAAAAGTTGCAAAAAAGTGTTGACAAAAGTATTGTGAAATGGTATTATAACTAA